>NZ_JBFSUD010000017.1:0-77358 GCF_041467175.1 Vibrio sp. 10N.247.310.24 | reverse complement strand
CGACCATAGCATTGTGGACCCACCTGATTCCATGCCGAACTCAGAAGTGAAACACAATAGCGCCGATGGTAGTGTGGGGCTTCCCCATGTGAGAGTAGGACATCGCCAGGCTTTAAATTAAATCTTTAGGTTGACCGACCTGGAGATATGGACGCTCACTTAGTGAGTTGACCACTGCGGAGTGGTAGTTCAGTTGGTTAGAATACCGGCCTGTCACGCCGGGGGTCGCGGGTTCGAGTCCCGTCCACTCCGCCACTTATAAGACAAAGCCCTAACAGAAATGTTAGGGCTTTTTCGTGTCTAGTGTTTTGGTTTGCGACCAATGAGTCCCGGTGCCTGCAACCCCAGCCGTTCCGCCATTTATTAGAAAGCCTAGTATTATGACTAGGCTTTCGTCGTTTCAGGGCTGTGAGTTTTTGTCTTCGACTACGATAATATCGCTACAGATTGAGAAGATTCGCTAGGAATAGTGAAGCTTTTTCACTTAAATATCTAAAGTCAGTAGATAACTCTCAAGCTATCCCAAAAATATCACTCTCGACATACACCAATTCCCTAATGACGACTAGTATAAAAACAGTGATCGTTTATTTGGAATTGTTATGAGGTTATTTTGTACATTGGCTCTTATCTTTTGTTCGTTTGTTGTATCTGCAACCTCGTGGGAAAAAGAGAAAAGCCCAACAAGAAATTCAACCTCATCCATAGGTAGTTACGCTAATGGTTGTCTTGATGGGGCGCAAGCTTTGCCAATTAATGGGCAAGGTTATCAGGTGATCCGCCCTCAGAGAGAGCGCTATTATGGCCACACAGAGTCAATTCAGTTTATTGAAAGGCTAGGTGTAACTACAAGCAAACAACTCAACACAAATCTATTGGTGGGTGATATTTCTCTGCCTCGTGGAGGGCGTTTTTCTTCGGATCATTCAAGTCACCAGACTGGTTTGGATATTGATATATGGTTAAGGCTCACTGATAAAAAACTTTCAGAGAATGAACTTGCCGTACCTAAGCCATTGAGCGTTGTCGATCTCACTAACTACAAATTGCGTGAATCGAATTGGACCGATGATCATTTTCAAGTGATTCGCTATGCAGCCAAAGACGAAAAAGTGGTGCGTATTTTTGTTCACCCAGTTATTAAGCACACCCTTTGTGAACAAGAAAACTCTGATGCCAATGGGAGAGCTTGGTTAGGTAAAATCAGGCCTTGGTGGGGACATCATTCTCATTTTCATGTTCGTTTAAAATGCCCTAAAGGCAGCTCAAACTGTATAGCTCAAGCAAGCCCTCCTAAAGGTGATGGTTGTGGAGATGAACTTGCAAGTTGGGCTCCAAAGACCATTCCCGTTCCTCCACCTAAAAAAGTCGCTAAAAGTAAGAAAAAAAAGAGAGTTAAAGTGATGCCAAGTCAATGTTTGGCCTTGATATCAAATAAGTAATCCTGTTCATCGAGAATTTTTGCAGTGGTAATGCCACTGGTTTTCTCGACTCTAAAACTGGAGAAATATCACACTTTTGTCTAGAGTTTATAAACACGAGATTAAGAACATCGTTTGATATCAATAAAACCAATAACGATATCAGCAAGGGCGACGATGACGAATTTGACAAGGTTTGGTCAGGGATTGAGTGTTTTTTGGGGTGAAAGATGCGGCTTATACGCAGTATGCGAAATCAGAGTCTGATGCCCGTCGATAGATAATTCAAGGATAAGACTATGACTATGATTTGTGCAAAGGAATTTTCCGAATGGTTAAGACATAGGTTCAACGCTGAAAGCTCGGGTATTTCTATTTCAAGAGCTGATATCAATCAGCTAACAGGCAGACAACGTTTAGACCCTAGCTTCGTAAATGATGTTCACTATGAATTAATGCAGTATGGAATGGCATTTGTGACTGATACCAGTAGAGAAAACTTCTATCTTGTTCCGATAGCTCAATCAATAAACTGGCGTGAACGGCTCGAATATCAATTTGAGAAAGAGATGTTCTGCAACATATATCCCATTGAAAAATCGGGTTAAAAAAAAGGTTCAACTTGATGATTAAGTTGAACCTTTTACCTTTTAGGTCAAGCCTTGAATAATGACAAACTTTTCTAATAATTCGTCGTCAGTTTCAATATGGTTCGGGTCAGTAATGATACATTTTGTAATCGGACATACTGACTGACATGTTGGCTTCTCATAGTGACCTTTACACTCAGTACATAAATCAGGATCGATTTCGAAGATACTGTCACCCATAGTGATTGCACCATTTGGGCATTCTGGGTCACACATATCGCAGTTTATGCACTTGTCAGTTATTAGTAGAGCCATTTATCTTTCCCAAGTAACCGTTATTTACCTGATGCGTTACGTGTATCTTGGCCTTCGCTCAAGTTACGCATTAGCAAGCCATACTCTAGATCGAGATCTGCTGGCACAGGAATAAATACGAAGTGACCGTTACCTTTTGCGTCGTCTACCGCTTCAGATTTACGGTTTTCCATCACTTCTAGTTTGAAAACAACGTTACCTTTTGGTGTCATCATTTCTAGGCTGTCACCAACTAGGAATTTGTTTTTCACTTCTACTTCAGCTAGGTCGCCACGGCGTTTTCCTGTGAATTCACCAACAAACTGTTGAGTATCAGAGATAGAGTAACCGTATTCGTAGTTTTGGTATGAGTCGTGAGTGTGACGACGTAGGAAGCCTTCAGTGTAGCCTCGGTGAGCTAGGCTCTCTAGCGTACCCATTAGGCTCTCATCAAATGGCTTACCTGCAACAGCATCATCGATAGCTTTACGGTAAACCTGTGCTGTACGTGCACAGTAGTAGAAAGACTTAGTACGGCCTTCAATCTTCAATGAATGAACACCCATCTTCGTTAGGCGCTCAACGTGTTGGATTGCGCGAAGGTCTTTAGAGTTCATGATGTAAGTACCATGCTCATCTTCAAACGCTGCCATTTTCTCTTCAGGTTTGTGTGATTCAGAAAGTAAAACGACTTCATCAGTTGGTTTACCAAGGCCTAGTGTGTTGTCAGGGCGCTCGTCTTGAACTTCAATACCTTGAGTTTCGACCTCTTGAATAGCAACGCCTGTAGGGTTAGCTTCAACGATCTGACCGTTTTCGTCTTCTTTTGCAGCTTCGGTCTTGTATTCCCAACGACAAGCGTTAGTACAAGTACCTTGGTTTGGATCGCGTTTGTTCATGTAGCCAGAAAGTAGACAACGACCAGAGTAAGCCATGCATAGAGCACCGTGAACAAAGATTTCTAGCTCTGTTTCTGGGCAGTGTTCGCGAATCTCTTCGATTTCTTCAAGAGATAGCTCACGAGATAGGATCACACGCTCAACGCCTTGAGTTGACCAGAACTTAACGGTCGCCCAGTTTACTGCGTTTGCTTGAACTGAAAGGTGGATCGGCATTTCAGGGAATGATTCACGTACCATCATGATAAGACCTGGATCTGACATGATAAGTGCGTCTGGGCCCATCTCAACAACTGGCTTAAGGTCGCGGATAAATGTTTTTAATTTAGAGTTGTGTGGCTGAATGTTACATACAACATATAACTTTTTGCCTTGAGCATGAGCTTCATCGATACCGATTTGTAGGTTTTCGTGATTGAACTCGTTGTTACGAACACGAAGGCTGTAACGTGGCTGGCCTGCGTATACTGCATCTGCGCCATAGGCGAATGCGTAACGCATGTTTTTAAGGCTTCCTGCCGGTGATAATAGTTCAGGTACAAATGGTTTTTGTGTAGTCATTGCTTCGTTCTCTAATCTGATCTCAAGTCAGGTTGATACCACCAAGTGATATCAAAGGGGCGCAAATTTTACGCTAAAATGAGTTTGGTTGATAGCCCTAAAGATAACAATGGTATTGTGAAGAGTGTTGTTAGGTGTTGATAAGCGGGGTGGAGAAGAAAACAAGCTCAGATATCGTCGATGCCTGAGCTTCAAATCGGAACAATTAAGCGTTAGGTTGAGTTAACCCGCCTAATGATTCGAATAGGTTTGGTAGGAAAACACTGAACTCACCACAAAGTAGAGAGAAGTCTGCATCAAAACGTGCAGCTTGATCTTCACGAGGAATATCGTCGTTCTCATCTTTTAGTTCATCACTGAATTTTAGACGCTTGATGCTGCCATCTTCAGCAAGAATGAACTCAATGCGATCTTGCCAGTTGATCAGAAGTTTAGTCACAACTTTATTGGCTTCGATGTGGTTCTTAATCTCATCAGCTTCTAGTTCTTGTTTCTTAACTCGAACAATACCGCCGTCTTCTTGGATTGATTTAAGCTCAGCTTCATCAAGCATGGTGATGCCTTTAGGCGTATCACCTGACTTAACCCATTCCGTTAACGTTGTTTCAATCGCTTGCTCTGGAATAGCTGGCACTACTGGCAAGCTACCCATTGTTTTACGTAGTAATGCTAGTACGTCTTCTGCTTTTTTGTAGCTGCTAGCATCAACAACAATAAAGCCTTCTTTCGGCATGATCAGCGCGTAAGTGAAGTTACTGCGGCTGAAAGCACGAGGAAGAAGATCGATGATGATGTCTTCTTTTAGGCTGTCTTTCTCTTTCTTTTTCAAAGGAGTACCAGACTCTGCCTCAAGCGTTTCTACTTTTGCATTCAATGAATCTTTGATCACAGAAGCTGGAAGCATTTTCTCTTCTTTCTTTGCACAGATGAGAATGCGGTTTTCTGATACGTGCGTCATCATATCGCCGTGTCTACCCATCGCATTTACCCAACCAAACTTCTGTTTGTCTTGGCTACCACATGGGGTAAAACGGAACTCTTCAAGTTGTTTCTCTAGCTGATCTGCGTTGAAGTCTATATCACGATTAAAGCGATAGACGAGGCAATTCTTAAACCACATAAATATTTCTCATACCTTTATCTGAAGACGCTCATCATAGGAGATTTCGATCCATTTGTCTTATACCTGCAATAAAAATTAAAAGTGAAATGTTTGAGACAGTTATATGAAAATTTGTTTTCAAAGGTCACAAAAGTGTCATAATTAAACCAGATAATGCAATGCGTTGATTAAATACTAAGGCTATTCAATTATGTCGAGAAGGATTCTGGTCGTTGAAGATGAAGCACCTATTCGTGAGATGTTGTGTTTTGTACTTGAACAAAAAGGCTACCAAGCAGTAGAGGCTGAAGATTACGATACAGCGGTAAACAAGCTATGTGAACCTTTCCCAGATCTAGTATTACTAGATTGGATGCTACCTGGTGGTAGCGGGATAAACTTTATCAAGCACATGAAGCGTGAAGAGTTAACTCGCAACATCCCAGTGGTGATGCTGACGGCTCGTGGTGAAGAAGAAGATAAGGTTCGCGGTTTAGAAGTTGGTGCTGACGACTACATTACCAAACCATTTTCGCCAAAAGAGTTGGTCGCTCGTCTGAAAGCGGTTATTCGCCGTGTAACACCAACGGCATTGGAAGATGTGATAGATGTTCAAGGGCTTAAATTAGACCCTGTATCTCACCGCGTTACCGCAAGTGAAGGTCCAGTTGATATGGGCCCAACCGAATTCAAAATGCTGCATTTCTTTATGACTCACCAAGAGCGAGTATACAGTCGAGAGCAACTGCTCAATAACGTTTGGGGTACCAACGTTTACGTTGAAGATCGTACGGTTGATGTTCATATTCGACGTTTACGCAAAGCACTTGAATCTGCTGGTCATGACAAATTAATTCAAACGGTTCGCGGCGCAGGCTACCGTTTTTCTACAAAGGCTTAACGTGGCTTCACTGCCCAGTTTATGGAGTCCTGAATGGTTGAGAAGTTAACCTGGAAAAAGCTGGCTTGGGAGCTGGCTTTTTTTTACGCACCTTGGATTATAGTCGGATGGATATTCGGTTATTTACCTTGGTTATTGCTGGCTGCAACAGTATTACAGTTAGCATGGCATCTACACTATCAAATGCGTTTGTCTGCTTGGTTGTGGGATGAAAAGCGGTTAACACCCCCTTCAGGTTCTGGAAACTGGGAGTCTCTGTTTAATGGTATCTATCGTATGCAGCAGAGACAGCGTCGTAAGCGCAAAGAATTGACCAACCTTATCCGCCGTTTCAGAAACGGTGCTGAATCCCTTCCCGATGCCGTTGTGGTGTTTCGCGGTGAAGGCAATATTGTTTGGTGCAACAAGCTTGCTCAGTATTTACTGGGTTTTCGCTGGCCAGACGATTCAGGTCAACCGATCTCTAACTTGATCCGCACGCCGGACTTCATCAAGTACCTTAATAAACAAGATTTCTCAGAGCCGTTAGAGATGCCTTCGCCACTTAATGTGGAGCGCATGCTTGAGCTTCGTATAGTACCGTATACCGAGGGCGAACACCTCATGGTAGTACGTGATGTTACTCAGCTAAAACAGCTAGAAGGCATGCGTCGTAACTTTTTCGCTAACGTTTCTCACGAGCTACGTACTCCAATGACCGTACTTCAGGGGTATCTTGAAATGACGGAAGATCCAGATATGGTCGTTGGGCCTATGTGGCCTAAGGCTCATGGTGTGATGACTGAGCAATTGAATCGCATGAACAGTTTGGTCAATCAGCTTCTTACTCTTTCTAAGATAGAAGCGGCGCCAATGCATGAATTGGATGAAGTGGTTAACGTTCCGGCGATGTTGGAAGTTCTTGAAAAAGAAGCCGCTAGTCTCAGTGGAGAGCGAGAACACAAGCTGGAATTTGATATTGATAAGAGCTTACGCGTATTAGCTGATGAAGATCAGTTAAGAAGTGCGATATCGAATCTGGTTTACAATGCAGTGAAATACACGCCGCCTGGTGCGACCGTAAAGGTTCGTTGGTATCAAACCAGTCAAGGTGCGTGTTTGGATGTGTCAGACACCGGAGACGGTATCGAACCACAACACTTGCATCGACTTACAGAGCGTTTCTATCGTGTTGATAAAGCACGCTCACGCGATACTGGGGGCAGTGGCCTAGGGTTAGCGATTGTGAAACATGCGCTTAGTCACCATGATTCACATTTAGAAATTCAAAGTGAAGTGGGTGTTGGTAGCCGATTCCATTTCACGCTACCTAGCCGATTGACAGTGTCATGAATTCCTTAATACGCCGGATGCGTTTCCCCATCAGTTCATTATTAGCATTAGCTTTGGTTACCCCTGTTCATGCCGAGCAAAGTGTCGATTCTCTTCCTGATTATTCTAAGGTTCCGGGTATTTCTGGCAGCTTGTTGTCTGTCGGTTCCGATACCTTAGCGGGAATGACAACGTTATGGGTTGAAGAGTTTAAGTCTTACTACCCGAACGTGAATGCTCAAGTTCAGGCTTCTGGTTCATCCACTGCACCTCCTGCATTAACGGAAGGTACTGCTCACCTTGGGCCTATGAGTCGTCCAATGCGCCTACGAGAAGTGGAAGCGTTCGAAAGGGAGCATGGCTATAAGCCGACGGCGCTTCGAGTTGCTATCGATGCGATTGGTCTTTTTGTGCATCGTGATAATCCTATCGAGGGGCTTAATTTTCGCGAAATTGACAGCATATTTTCGGAGACATTGCGCTGTGGCGCGACTAAGCCGCTAAACAATTGGCAAGATTTAGGTATCAGCCAGCCGTGGGCAAAACATAGATTCCAACTGTTCGGTCGTAATTCCGTTTCGGGAACCTACGGCTACTTCAAACAAAACGCATTATGTAGTGGCGACTTCAAGAACCGAGTCAATGAACAGCCAGGCTCAGCGTCGGTTGTACAGTCGGTCGCTTCATCAATCAGCGGGATAGGGTACTCAGGTATTGGTTATCGAGTGGCTGGTGTAAAGTTAATTCCTATTGCGGAGCATGGTTCTGATTACGTAGAGCCTACTCGAGCGAATATTTTAAGCGGAGATTACCCTCTATCGCGCTTTCTCTATGTGTATGTGAATAAACATCCAGATAAACCGCTTTCTCCTGTAGAGAGAGAGTTCCTCACTTTTGTATTCTCGAAGCAAGGGCAAGAACTGGTAGAGAAAGATGGCTATTTAGCGATACCGCCTGAGTTCGCGGAGCAAGAGTTGGCAAAAGTCGGGCTCTGATTGAGGCTAATACAAACTTAGAAAACGAACGTATGAACAGCTTGCTAAGTCGCAGGCTGTTTTTATTTTGACTGGTCGTTATTCTACCTTTAACGACCATCCAGCATTTTGCCAACGTTGTTGTTCTTCTTTGAGTTCATATTCAAGCAGTTGGTTTTGGGCCAACCAATAGCTGTTAGATCCTTTCAATCCCCAGTTATCCTGTTGTTCAATCGTTAGAGTCGTGTCTGGGACTAGTGCTTGATTTCTCTGACGATTGAGTAAGATAGCGAGTCTTAATATGCGAATTAGTAGCGTTATTTGTTGTGGAGAAAATAGAGACAGTTCCGGCAAGTCTTGTCGCTTAATCGCTTTTCTTTGGTGGCGAACCAATGTCGAGATAAGACGTTGTTGCTCAGTATTGAAACCGGGCATTGTCGTGTGCTTAAGCAGATAAGCCGAATGGCGGTGATAGCCTTGGAATGCGATGCTTTGCCCTACCTCATGAAGTAGGGCAGCCCAACCAACTAGATCATACAGCTCATTAGTGACCATAGTCGTTACTTGAGGCTGCACTTGTTTCAGTAATGCAAGGGCGAGTTCTTTGACTCTCTGGCCATGAGCTACGTCAACATGGTATCGAGAGACGAGCGTTTCGGCAGTTCTTGTTCGAACATCAATATCTTTAAACCTATCCTCCATGTCATAAAGAACGCCTTCTCTCAGGGCGCCATCAGAAAAATGTAACTCCTTTATGTCTAGCGTATCCATGGCTGCTGAAAGAATGATGACGCCAGCAGCAAACACCGGCTTTCTCTCATCACTTAAACCTGAAAGGTCTAAGGTTTTGGATGATGAAAACTCACATAAGTGATTTTTCAAATAGGACAGACGTTGCGGCGTAATTAGACCATCGGTAAAGCCTAAACCAATGAGTACCTCTTTTATTGACTTAGTCGTCCCTGATGAGCCAAAGGCGATTTCCCAAGGCGCCTTTGTATATTCTTCAATCAATGGCATCAATAGACGAGTAGCCGCGGTATAAGCATCTGAGAAGTGTTGTGAGGTTAGCTCTCCGTCAGCAAAGAAGTGTTGAGTGAAGCTGACGCATCCCATAGGTAAACTGCGCATAATTAGGGGCGTAAAGCCTTGCCCTGCGACGAGTTCCGTACTCCCTCCACCGATATCAATAACCAATTTAGATTCAGAAGCGGTTTGAGTGTGTTCTACACCGTTATAGATTATTCGAGCTTCTTCTTGACCTGAAATGATCTCTATTGGAAAAGGAAACAGTGGTTTGGCTTGCTCTAAGAAGTCTTGAGCGTTTTTGGCTTTTCTTAGGGTATGAGTCGCAACAACTCTTACATCATCAAGTTCAAAATCCGCTAGTCGTTCTGCGAACACTTTGAGGCACTCCAAGCCTCGCTCGATAGCACTTTCGGATAAGAAGTTAAACTCATCCAACCCATCACCTAATCTCACTTTCTGTTTGTGTCTGCTGACTAATTGCAGGTGTTGTTCGAATACTCGGGCAACCACCATATGAAAACTGTTCGAACCCAAGTCGATAGCGGCAATACATCGAGAATGTTTGTTATCAATTAGCGGCATGATTTCTTCTCTTGTTTGTACTTCTTGCGAGCAAGTTTCTCCATACGTTTAATATAGTGGTAAGTGGAGAGTTGTGAAGTCGGGTAATCGAGTGGGTTTGTTGGAGCTTGTATGTAAGGATTGCTCATCGATTGGTCTAGCACTCGAGCTTTGTTGCTGTCATCGAAATGAAACTCGGTGATATCGATAATGGTTTGCTTGATCTTTGGATCTAAAATTGGAGTGGCGACTTCGATGCGGTGATCGAAGTTTCGTGTCATCCAGTCGGCAGAGGAGATATAGACTTTTGGATTACCAGCGTTACCAAAGATCATCACTCTTGGGTGTTCGAGAAAACGATCGACCACACTAACAATCTCAATCTGCTCACTGATGTTGGAGACTCCCGGTACGAGAGAGCACATACCACGAATGACCATTCTCACTTTTACATTGGCTTGGCTGGCCTGATAGAGCTTCTCAATGATCTCTCGGTCGACCAAATTGTTGAGTTTTAGAGTGATGCTTGCAGGCTTGCTCTCTATCGCGTTTTGTATTTCATTATCTATCAACTGATACAGGCGTTTTCTTGTATTCTTTGGTGACACAATCAGTTGTTTGAACTGTGATTTTTGATAAGGGTTTTCAATATACTTAAAGACTTGTCTCACCTCTTGGGTCAAATCTTCATTCGCAGTGAGCAGAGAGAAATCGGTATACACGCGCGCTGTTACTTCATGAAAGTTACCGGTGCCAATATGAGCGTAATGCGCCGTATGCTTGCCTTCTTTCCGTTTAATGAGCAGAAGCTTAGAGTGAATTTTCAAACTAGGGATGCCATGGATGACTTTTATACCGGCTTCTTGAAGTTTCTTGGTCCACTGAATATTGGCTTGTTCATCAAAGCGGGCTTGTAGCTCAACGACGACAGTTACTTTCTTACCATTGTGTGCAGCATCGATGATCGAGCTAAGGAGCTTTGAGCCTTCTGCAACACGGTAAACGTTTATTTTTATGGAGGTTACCTTCGGGTCAAAGGAGGCTTGCCTCACGAGTTCAGTGATGTGATTAAAGGTGTGATAAGGGTAATGCAACAAGATGTCACGAGCTTTGATCGCTTCGAAATAGTTTGGGTAGTGGCTGAAATGCGCACACTTAATCGCGGGAAGTGGGCGATTAACTAAATCACGCCTATTAAGGCTTGGAAATTCGCAGAAATGCTTGAAGTTATGATAGCGACCACCCGCAATGACACTGTCATAGTCAGACAGCTTAAGTCTGACTTGCAAGAAATTGAGCATTTCAGCTGGCATTTCTGACTCATAGATAAGGCGTATCGGTAGTGCCGTTAAGCGCTGTTCTAAACCTAAAGACATCGATTCTAATAGGTTACTTTCATTGTTCTCTTGAAGATCATAATCGGCATCACGCGTCATTTTTATCGCAAAACAACGTAATGAGTCATACTCAAAGAATCCTTTAAGCAAGTCATCTAAACAAAATCGAACTATATTATCTAACAAGATCAAAGTTGTACGCTGTGAACCAGAAGTGTCTGGTAACTTAACAAACCGAGGGAGGGCTTCTGATGGGATTTCGAGTAAGACATATTGAGAAGATGTCTCTCGCTCAATGTCGATGGCTAAGTAACTTTGCTCGTCTTTGATAATATTGAGCAACTGGCTATCTTCGTTCAAGAGAAACGGAGTTAAATGTGGCAGCACTTTTTTCTTAAAGTACTTTTTGATCCACTCACTCTGTTCTTCGCTGATTTGTTGTTCGTTGACCAGAAAAATACGATTGCGTGCCAGTTCCAATAGTAAGTCGCTATACAGCTCATGGAATTGAGCATCGAGCTTACTTGCTTTGCTCTGCATTTGAGTTAGCAGGGTTTTCTGCGAGTTGGCAGGTAATTGAGGATCTTGAAGTAAGATCTTTCGTTTCACATCAGCAAATCGGACTTTGTAAAACTCATCGAGGTTTTTCGAGTAAATACCTAAAAAACGAACTCTTTCGATTAAGGGTACTGATTTGTCGGCTGCTTCTTGGAGCACTCTTTCGTTGAAGGATAACCAGCTAAGTTCTTTTGTGACATAGTCTTTTTCCATCGAGATGATAATCCTTGAGTGCTAGCTATAGAGCTGGTTACTTTAATTTAGAATGACAAGATTCACAAAATCTATGATCTTACTTTAAGAAATATGGTCAACAAACTTGTTATTAGTTTCAGTTGTTTAACGTAACTTGTAATATAATTGTCATCTAACGTACATATTATGTCAGTAGCTAAAAAAAGGTAGATAAACAGATGGCTTCAGCCCAATTTTCATTGAAAGAGCGCGACAAAAAAAGATGGTTGAAAGATCGTCTCGTCCGTTTTTCGGTGACATGTGGCGCGGTCAGTGTTCTAGCTGCTCTGGTGCTGATCTTTGTTTACTTGGCGATGGTCATTTTACCGGTATTTTCTGATACTGGTTTAGAGACAGACCAAGCCGTGAAGACCGTAGCCATAGAAAAGCCTATCGCCTTATCCGTGGATGAATACGGTCAGCATGCGTTTACTATCGAAAAATCCGGTTTGGTTCAGTTTTGGGATTTAGAGTCTCAAAATACACATTCTTACTTTGAGCGAAATGTTTTAGCCAATCCTGTTGCCTTCTCTCGAAATACCCCATCTGAAAACTGGTTTGCCTTTGCTGATAGCGCAAGCAACCTTACTTTTTTCTACCCTGAGTATAGTGCGCCTGTGCTGCAAAAGGGCAGTGAAGCCGAACCTAAAATTGAGCAAATCGATCTCCCGGAACCGTTTTTAAATGATGAATCATCAAACGGAACAACAATCGAAAAATTTGCGTTCTCTAAGAATGGACGTGGTATCACGGTTGCCGCTCAGCTAAGCGATCAACGAGTTTTGGTTAAGTGGTACCAGAGTGATCTTACTGGTCAGTATGTTTTTCAGAAGAGTCAATGGCTGTCGGATAAGTTGGGTTTACAGCAACAGTTGCTAGTCACGCCTGATGGGCAAACTTTATATCTTCGAGCACAATCGGATTTAGTGGTATTGAAGTTATCCGATAGCGGCTTCAATGTTCGTGAAGTGATTGATCTTAGCTTAAATGATGCGAAGCACTCGGTGAAAAGTATCGATTTACTGTCTGGAGCTTATTCACTGTTGGTTACGCATGAGGACGGACAGGTTTCTCAGTGGTTCGATGTCCTCAAAGATGAAAAGCGTAGCCTGACCCATATTCGCGACTTCCAACTCGCCGAAGAGGTTCAGTTTATTCTGCCAGATACTTATAGAAAGGGTTTTTATAGTTTCTATCAGAATGGCACATTACAAAGCCACTATACGACCAGTGAAAAGCTGTCGCTGTTTGAGCGCGCATTTGATAAGTCACCACAATTAGCGGCTATGTCTGCTAACGAACTGCATTTGGCGACGCTGATTGATGGCACCATCAGCGTGGCTAAAGTTGATAACGAATATCCGCAAATATCATTCTCATCGCTTTGGCAAAAAGTCTGGTACGAAAGCTATCCTGAGCCACAATACGTTTGGCAATCAACGTCGGCGAACGATGACTTTGAAGAAAAATTCAGTTTAGTCCCTATCACATTCGGTACTATCAAAGCCGCTCTGTTTGCGATGATGTTTGCCGTGCCGGTTGCTGTGCTCGGAGCCATTTACACCGCATACTTTATGTCTCCAAGAATGCGAAGAGTCGTGAAACCGTCGATAGAACTGATGGAAGCTCTTCCGACCGTTATCATCGGGTTCTTGGCTGGGCTTTGGTTTGCTCCCATTGTTGAAACGCATTTAACGGCCGTCTTCTCGTTAATGGTGCTATTACCACTGGGCACGCTACTGACTGGGCTTGTTTGGTTCTGTTTGCCAAAAATGGTGACGAGCCGTTTTACTAATGGTTGGCATGCTCTGATATTGATCCCGGTATTGGTGATTACTGTGATGGCAGTCTTTGCTGGTGAAAATGGTATGGAAGCCTTGTTGTTTGGTGGTGATATTCGTACCTTCTTGGCTAACTATGGCATCGATTTTGACCAACGTAATGCGCTGGTGGTTGGCTTCGCTATGGGCTTTGCTGTCATCCCGACAATTTTCACGATTGCAGAAGACGCTATTTTCTCTGTGCCAAAACATTTATCCGATGGCTCACTGGCGCTGGGCGCAACAGCGTGGCAGACCCTTATTTATGTGGTGTTATTGACGGCTAGCCCAGGTATCTTTTCTGCAATCATGATGGGGCTAGGACGAGCGGTTGGCGAGACTATGATTGTCTTGATGGCGACAGGTAACACCCCAATTCTTGACTGGAATATTTTGGAAGGGATGAGGACATTATCGGCAACGATTGCTGTTGAATTACCAGAATCTGAGGTGGGCGGTTCTCATTTCCGCTTGTTGTTCTTAGCGGCACTCTTACTGTTTATTTTTACATTCGCGGTGAACTCTGTCGCAGAGTGGGTTAGACAAAGACTGAGAGATAAATATCGTGCGCTTTAGTTTTAAAGCTCTACCTCAATGTGTCTCAATGGCTGTTAGCTGTTTGACTAGTGTATCTCACGAACTTGGCTCTTCCTTGGGTTCAGCACGTCAGAGCAAGGTCGTTCATGATGAATAAACTGAAGTCATTATTGTCTTGGATTAAATCAGGCTCTCCGTGGATATGGCTAACGGGTGGGGCGGTGAGCATCAGTATGCTTTCGGTTCTTGGCCTAATGCTGCTGATCGGCTGGAAGGGCTTAACCTATTTTTGGCCTGCTCCTTTATATCAATGGCAAGTCGATTCCAAAGACGCATCGTTAGTTGTCGGCCTCGACGAAACGTTAGTCAAGCAAGATGTATTGATTGGCCAGTTATATGAACGAAAATACATCCCGATAGAGCAAGTCCCACAAGTACACGACCTATTGTCGACTCAAAACCTGTCGACTGGGCTAATTCAGCGCTTAAGTATCAAAGTTGCCAACAGGGAGATTTATCCAGCGGACTTTGTTTCCATTTTGGATGTGAACTTACGTGAACCAACCACCCCACCTGACTGGGCTGTGATTGAGCGAAGTCGAGGTGGTTATTTCTTTGGTAAACCAGTGGGTTTTATAACCGCTTCTGGCACCTTTGATTCGAACATAGACCAAAAGCTCGAGCAAGGCTTGGCGTTCGCTGATACGTTACGTAAAGAAACGTCGCGTGTAGTGAACCAAGATATCCGCAATATCAGCTGGCAATTGGAAAATTTGCGCTTAGAAAAACGTAAGCTTGAACTCAATGAGTCAGTGAGCGATGAATACCTTAAAACCTATACTCAAACTAAACTGGAATTAAATCGCCAGTTGGCTGAAGCCGAAGTAAAGCTTGAGCATCTTAGAACACAGCTCAATGTCGAAAGCTTGTTGGTAGAAGATATGACAGGAGAGCAGGTTGAAATTTCGCTCAGTCATATTTTGGATTATTGGTACCCGAATAATATGTCTTATCTTGAAAAGGTTGGACATTGGGGAAAACAAGTTTGGAAGTTCTTGTCGGAGAACCCACGAGACTCAAACTCTGAAGGCGGTGTGTTTCCTGCGATTTTTGGCACGGTACTGTTGGTTATTCTTATGTCGATTGTAGTGATGCCTCTTGGTGTGGTTGCTGCGATATATCTTCATGAATATGCAAAAAACAACGCATTAACACGTTTGATTCGTATTGCCGTAATTAACTTAGCGGGTGTACCGTCGATTGTGTATGGTGTATTTGGCTTAGGATTCTTTGTGTATACCATCGGTGGCTCAATCGATTCTTTGTTTTACGCAGAACGATTACCCGCTCCGACATTTGGTACGCCGGGCCTATTATGGTCCGCACTGACCTTAGCGGTATTAACATTACCCGTTGTTATTGTAACAACGGAAGAGGGCTTAACGCGCATCCCTAGCTCCGTGAGGCACGGTTCATTAGCGCTTGGTGCTACTCAATTCGAGACGCTTTGGCGCATTGTTTTACCGATGGCAAGCCCTGCGATTATCACCGGTTTGATTTTGGCAATCGCGAGAGCTGCGGGGGAGGTTGCCCCATTAATGCTGGTGGGTGTGGTGAAACTCGCATCAAGCTTGCCTGTGGATGGTCAGTTCCCATACCTGCATTTAGACAGAAAGTTCATGCATTTAGGTTTTCATATCTATGATGTTGGGTTTCAAACCTCTAATATCGAAGCGGCACGACCTTTAGTGTATGCGACTTCATTTTTACTGGTTACTGTGATTGTTGGATTGAATTTAACGGCCATCAATATCCGTAATAACTTGCGTGAAAAATACCGAACCTTAGGACAAGATTAGATGTTCTCGATTAATGAAACCTTGGGTTACCAAGCACCACTTGATGTTCACAATTTGAAGGATGAGCAAATTGCTATCTCGATTGAAGGGCTGAATCTTTATTATAAAGAGAGCCAAGCACTTGATGATATTTCAATGCAAATCCCAAAGGGACAGGTGACCGCGTTTATTGGCCCATCAGGGTGTGGTAAGTCGACTCTACTGCGCTGCATTAATCGCATGAACGATCTTGTTGAAGGTTGTAAGGTTTCCGGAAAAGTGAAGCTTCATGGTAAGAACGTGTATCACCCTAAGGTTGATGTCGCGACCTTACGACGTCGTGTTGGTATGGTATTCCAGCGTCCCAACCCTTTTCCTAAATCTATCTATGAGAATGTGGTTTATGGATTGAGGCTGCAAGGCGTGAGCAACAGCCGAGATCTTGATGATGCAGTTGAGCGCTCTCTGCGCGCCGCGGCGTTGTGGGATGAAGTCAAAGATCGTTTGCATGAGAACGCCTTTGGGTTATCGGGTGGTCAACAGCAGCGTTTAGTCATCGCTCGTGCGGTTGCCATCGAACCTGAAGTGCTGTTATTGGATGAGCCAACATCGGCACTCGATCCGATTTCGACATTGACGATTGAAGAGTTGATCAACGAACTTAAAACCCAATACACCGTTGTTATTGTTACTCATAACATGCAGCAGGCAGCTCGCGTGAGTGACCACACCGCTTTTATCCATATGGGTAAGTTGATCGAGTACTCAGATACTGATTCTATATTTACTTCGCCATTGAAAAATCAAACGGAAGACTACATTACAGGTAGGTACGGCTAACGTTTAAGTTCGCGCCATCTAGAGCTAAGTCACTCTAAAATAAATGACTTTATTCATTTCTTTTAAGGAGCTGACATGCATTTTGGTCGCCACATCTCAGGACAGTTTAATGTCGAATTAGAATCTATCCGTACACACGTATTAACTATGGGTGGATTGGTAGAGCAGCAGTTGTCATTTGCGATGCAAGCGCTTCATAAAGACGATGTTGAATTGGCCAAAAAAGTGATTCGTGATGACCATAAAGTGAATGCGATGGAAGTGTCGATTGATGAGGCGTGTACTCGTATTATTGCGAAGCGTCAGCCGACTGCCAAGGATCTGCGTTTGATTATGGCGATCATTAAAACCATTACTGATCTAGAACGTATTGGCGATGTAGCCTCTAAAATCGCACAGGGTGCGATTGAGATCCCTTCGACCAAAGAACAAAAGTTTCACGTCTCGTTAGAACCATTGTGTCGTCAGGCTATCACTATGCTGCATCAAGTATTAGATGCTTTTGCTCGTATGGATGTCGATGCGGCGGCGGAAGTACATAAACTTGACGATAAGCTGGATGCGGAATATGAAGCTGTGATTCGTCAGTTGATGACGTACATGATGGAGGACCCTAAGAATATCCCCAATATCCTGCAAGTGATGTGGTCAGCTCGTGCGATTGAGCGAGTGGGAGATCGTTGCCAAAATATCTGTGAATACATTATCTACTTTGTGAAAGGTAAAGATGTACGCCACCTTGGTGATCAAAGCCTAGATGACGCACTGAAGTAGGTATTAACTTTAGAACCGAATAATTGCACCAAGGTTAAGGTTGATTGTTGTGTCGTAAGGCACAAAGGTCTTATTGTGATCAAAAATATTCATATCAACACCAGCACGTAGCCCAAGTATTGGTGTTGCTTGGTAAACGTAGGCTCCACCAAGACTTAATCCATGTGCTGTCTTCTCTTCAATTTCGCCGTTGCGCGTCTTTGTTCCGTCATAACTCGCTACACCAATCTCCGCCTGAAAGCCGTGGTTCTGGTTGCTTCCAAACATATTTTGAATACCAACGCGGTATGCATCGACAGTCTCATCGTATCGATCGCTGTCATACCATAGGTGAGAATAGCTCAGGTAAACCGCACCTAGATTCGCCACATCAGTAATGCCTGCTTGTATTCCAAAGCCATGATAAGAACCAATCTTTAGTTCAGGAGATAAGTGAAGACCATTTGAAAGTGCAGAGGTTGAGAATAAAGCAGAAGCTAAAAGCAGTGTTTTAAATTTCATGGTACCACCGAGGTAATTTTGCGCTCTCCTTAGCATTAGGTCGATCCATGCGTGAACCCAGTGAAATCACTGGCTAACGGTGATCATTATATGGGCTTTGAAAGAGCAGGCTAATTCGCATTGGTTATCTCTGTAATAATTCTGGCTTATCAGCAGCGGTGATCATTACACGTGATCTTTGGAACTTACGTAGCCTTACAAAACGAGTGTGATAGAAGTGCCTAAACATAAGCTGATGTTCTGTAATGTATTTGTTTAAGGCTCATGAGAAAAATAACGATAGTATCGATATAGCTCATTGATGCTCGCTATATTCTTACTTATCTTTAATTTACTCTTCTACTGAATTTTTCCCTTACATTTATTTTTAGGTAGATATCAGTATGAAGAAGTTTCTTTTCGTTGTGACTCCTCTTTTCGCGTTAACTGCGTGCGGCAGCGTTGCCATCATGGACAAATCAGATGCGGTTAATCAGCAGCCAGAGCTCATGGTTAAAACCGATGGTGATTTTTGGGGGTTAGGACAAGAAGGGACGTTTGATATTGCAGGCATGTACCAAGGTAAATACAGCCGAAATTCATCAGGTTCAACATGGTTTGAGACTGTTTCATTCAAAGAGGGTGAGCTGGCTGCTGAAATCACTAGAGTCGATAATGGCCAAGTGTGGAACTTAGTCTGTTCTGGCGGTGGCACTTCAGTTAACTACATGGGTGTTGATTTTGGTGGCAACAAACCTTACCGCTGTTCTGTATCTCAAAGCAATGAGAATATAGGAGAGTTCGTTTTAGAGCCTCAATCTGGGATGATCAGTGTTAGCTTAGAAAAGAAAGAAGCTGGCTACATCCGAGTTGGGGCGAATAAATATGACGTAGAAACTGTCCATTCAAGTAAAGACCTTTTAATGTCGGTGGAAAAACCACTAGGGTATAGCTTTAAACACGCTTCGCAAGAAGTAGCGGCTGCACAGACAAATGGAATGATAACGCTACAGATGTTACCTGAACTTAATGAAGCGGAAAAAGACACATTAGTTATCGGTACCATCGCTAGCGCACTGAGCTGGCGTCCGGAAGAGTAAAATACAATATATAACTTTTAATCGAACTTACTTTTGTACTTGTTCTGATAAAACTTGCTCTATGAGTTTTGAAAGCCAATTTGTTAAAGGTGAGTTTCGATTTTTAATGTGTATATAACTATAGACCGGAGTTTTCAGCGTTTTTCCGTCGACTGAGACATCTATCCCGCGTAATGTCGGATAGTTTTCTACTGGGAAAAGGTTGGAATGGGGCATGTACATATCAGTATGTTGAATGACATCGATTAGAGCCATGACCAATTCGCTGCGAAAACCGATACGATGCTCGATGGAAAGGTCGGTTAGAATCTGAGACGCTAAGCTAAAATTGTCATTCCAACCTGGTGTTACTAAAGATGCGATTTCGTACCCTGCCATGTCATTTGGAGTCACGGTGTCTTGCTTTAAAGGGTGATCTTTCCTAACAAATATACGTCCTGTTAATTCAATGAGCTGCCTTGTATAGACTTCTTTACTTGTCTTTTCTCCTAAGTAGCTTACTCCAATCAAAACCTCATCTTTTTGTATATCTGAGACAGACGAGTTTGACCATGGAACAAGCTTTAGTTTAGCGTTTGGTGCTTGCGCTTTTATATCTTTAAAAAGTGAGCCAGACAGACAAGAAAGCACCACTGGAGATAGGGCTATTTTCAACGTGTAATCGATCTCTTTCGGATCAAAAGTGTTTGATGTATTAACCGCGATAGATAGACCGTCCATGAATGGTTTTATTTGATTGGTGAGCTGCTCTGAAAATGCCGTAGGTTGTAAGCCTCCATGAACCTTTACGAAAAGGTCATCGTTGAAGTGGTGTCTTAGCTTTTGTAGGGCTTGGCTAACCGCTGGCTGAGAAACGAATAAACGTTCCGCAGCCTTTCTGGTGTTTTTTTCTTGATGAACAATAAGAAATGTTCGTAACAGGTTTAAATCAAGAGAGCTGAATAAGTCTTTAGCCATATCTGTCCATGAAAATTTTCTGTGCTATTAACTCTAATATACGCCAGTCCGCTAGATTCGTCAGCGTGGTTCTCTGGATTTGTGTTAGTGACGATTACCCTAAGCGGTGAGGGCAGCTCTCACATTGGATATCTTATTCGCATCAGTTACTGGTATCTGATAATCATCAACATCATTACTGCCCATTTGAGCGCTTGAATTGCTTTCCATTAGGCTGGGTCTTGTTGATTTTCCTGAAAGGTGAAGTGCAGGTACTTGGGTGGAGCTTTGAATCATTTTGGCATTCGTTGCGTTGACGCCTGCACCAGCCATTATATCGATTCTGCCATCGGCTTGTTTGACCATATCTGCGAGCACATTGATGCCTTGCTCTGCATTAATAGCAAGCCCTGACGTCAGGATTCTTTCACATCCAAGCTCAATAATCTGCTCTAACGCTACTTTATAACCCTGAAGCTGGTCGATTGCACGGTGGAAGGTGATTGCTAGTTTGAGTTGGTGAGCCTTGCTTGAGAGAATTTGCATTGCAGACATATCAATCTCACCATCAGGTGTTAGTACACCCAGAACGACGCCATTCAACCCTGCTCTCGCACAAGCTTCAATATCTTCCAGCATACAGAGTATATCGTCATAATCGAATATGAAGTCACCTTGTCTCGGTCGTATCATGGCATAAACTGGTACGGACGAAATTTTTGCCGCTTGCTTCATCATTCCGAAGCTTGGAGTTAACCCGCCAAGTGCTAATGAAGAGCAAAGCTCAATTCGATTCGCGCCACCAGATAGTGCGTTATATAGAGATTCTAAGTTATCGATACAGACTTCAATTTCGGTGTTCATCGTATTTATCCGTTCAAAAAGATACGGACGAAATCATAACAACCTAGATACGGATATGAATAGGTGGTAGCAGAGGAAAATAGGGGTAAAGTTTGTTCTTGTAACTGCCTCTATTAAATGTTGCAGAGACGGTTTAGGTAGAGAATTGTCGTCGGAGAGATGAAAAAAGCCCGAAGCGTTAACTTCGGGCTTTTAATAGGACTTTACTTCTTAACTGATTGGCGGTGCGCTTTGCGCTATTAGCTTATGCTTTATTTCTCTTTATAGAGAGTCTTCCAACCATTAACCCGCGTTGAGTTCGGGCTTAAGAGGTAATTACTTGCTTAGGTCGTCAGCGTGCTCAGATAGGAATGCAGCAACACCTTGTGGAGATGCGTCCATACCTGATTTACCTTCTTCCCATTGTGCAGGACATACTTCACCGTTCTTCTCGTGGAAGTTTAGTGCGTCTACCATGCGTAGCATTTCGTCGATGTTACGACCTAGTGGAAGATCGTTAACTACTTGGTGACGTACAAGGCCGTCTGCGTCGATTAGGAAAGAACCACGGAAAGCAACGCCTGCTTCTGGGTGCTCAACATCGTATGCTTTGCAGATTTCGTGCTTAACGTCAGCAATTAGAGGGTATTTAACTTGACCGATACCGCCATCAGCGATAGCAGTGTTACGCCATGCGTTGTGAGAGAATTGAGAATCGATAGAAACACCGATTACTTCAACGCCTTTAGCTTGGAAATCTTCTAGACGGTTGTCGAAAGCGATTAGCTCTGAAGGACAAACGAAAGTGAAGTCTAGTGGGTAGAAGAAAACTACCGCTTTCTTACCTTTAGTGAATTCTGCGAAGTTGAAGTTATCAACGATCTCACCGTTACCTAGAACAGCTGCTGCAGTAAAGTCAGGGGCTTGACGACCTACTAGTACCATTTGGAATCTCCTAAAAAATTAGTTGGCCCAACACATCTTTGTTTGGGCTCCGTTTCTACGGGACAAACTATAGTACAATCGGTACTATAGAAAAAAGCGAATTAAATAGATTAAGTTAATCGAAAAAAGCGATAAGCTTATTCTTTGTCCGTTCCTTAGGTCAAATGACCTTCACTTAAGTTATCCTACTCATATTACAAAGTAATTTCATGAATAAATGGCCAAGTCTTAAGCAACTTCACTATCTTGTTACTCTTCACGAAACTCGCCACTTTAGCGACGCTGCGGATCGCTGCTTCGTGAGTCAATCGACACTAAGTAAAGGCATTCAAAACCTGGAAGAACTCATTGGTTGTCCTCTCTATGAGAAGAAAGATAAAAAGAGCCCATTGGTTTTCACTCAAGCGGGTGAGCTGGTGGTTAAGCATGGTCGAGAGTTATTGGCGAAAGGGCAAGACTTGGTTGAGCTCGGAAATCTATGTAATGGAGACGCGATGCAAGGGCAGTTGCGAGTAGGGTGTATTCCAACTATTGCTCCATTCCTATTGTGCGATTTGGTACAAGAAGCGAACCAACGTTTTCCACAGTTGAACTTGTTGTTACGGGAAGACACGACCACTAACCTATTGGCTGCGTTGCGTCATGGTGAGTTGGATGTACTGATTCTGGCTTTGCCTGTCGATATCGACAACATGGAGAGCAAAGTTGTTGGGCAAGACCCTTTCAGAATGGTAATCAGCCGCAATCAAGCCGATGGTATTCGTGTTCCGATTAAATATGATGACCTGCCAGACGAATCTGTATTCTTGTTGGAGAACGAGCACTGCTTAACCGAGCACGCGGTATCAGCTTGTAAGTTAACGGATAAAGAGAAGATAAACCCGTTTACAGCGACGAGCCTTCACACATTGGTGCAAATGGTGGCCAATGGTTTAGGAACCACCTTTATTCCGCAGATGGCCATCGATCATGGCTTATTGGAAAACCAAAACCTAGTGGTGATCGATCCTCCAGGCCAACAGGCATACCGAGATATTGGTCTGGTGTGGCGCCCAAGTTCGTCGCGTCTCGAAACCTTTCACCAGTTAGCGGATGTGGTGTCTGAATTGCTGTAAAAAACTGTCGTCGACACCTACGTATTCACCCTACCTTTGAGCGGCTATTTAAGCCGCTCTTTTTATTAAACCAAGCAAACTATCAATAAATATTGATAGTTTGCTTGGTTTAAAGACGATTTTATTATCTTTTTTATCACTCCAATGATTAGTAAACGTGAGCAGTGCTAGGTTAACGATAAATTGAATTTATAAATATTGATGTCACATTTTTTATATGGATAGTTAACCTAGTTATTCGTATTACCCTCATTATGCTAACGCCTAAAAATTGTGTATTTTCCACTTTCTATGATGTTAGTAACTGATTTTATTAATGGTTGTCTTCTATTTCTACCACCAATGGTTTTGACGTTGTTAACGTAAGTGTCAGAGCAATATTTTTAATTTCTGTTGTAGTGGTGGAAATTCTAGGGACTAATGTAAATCGAAGAGGGTAGAGTCGAATAATTAGGTCGAGGTAAATAGTTTTGGTGCTATTTACCCATTAATCAAAAATAAAAATCAAAAGAAAAATTATGAATGATACTAAACACAGTTTGGTAGGGCTTCTTATACCCTTAATATTATTGTCGGGTGCGGCTAGTGCTACAGAAAATATAAGTAAAGAAACGTTAATTCAGTTATCTCAAAGTGATTATGAAACTGTAATCGATGAGACTTTGGCTGCGCTGTACCCCCAATATGCGAATAGCTCTGAAGCAAAGAGTTTGACTACTTTTCGTTACTTGGAGCGTATGTACACTCTCGACCCAAAAAGTGGCGAAATTATTGTCGCAATATCTGAAGGTAGAGAAGGAACTCGTTTCGATTCTTTGTGGGGAAATAAAGAAAAGCGCCAAGCAGACGGTGCAATTGAAACCATTGAAAGCCTTGTTATAAAACCTTCAGATTTGGATGTTTTAAAAACGGTGCTTTTTGATGCCTATTATGACCGCGCTACCGCTGAATTTATTCTTGCCAATCGTTCAGTTGATGAGGCCAGAATACAATGGATTGAGCAAGCGAGTATCTCGACAATAGAACAACACCGCCAACAATCTTTCGATATTCTTTTACGTGCTTTTGATGATTATTGGAAGTTAATCGAAAATCACCCTCAAGAATTTGCTAGTGAGCAGTCATCTCGTAATGTACAAAGTGCTCGATATTTAAATGGCGATGGCAAGTCAGTACCTGTATATCAAGAGGGTACTCTAATCACAGGTTACAAAGACGCTTTGTTGGCGTATCAATTGATGAATGAATTATTGGGCCAGCAGTTACATCTCAGTAAATTAAAGGCGGTATCCGCTAACCCAGAAGAGCAAAAATCTAAGCTTGTAGATGAAGCGACTTCGCTTCTTGATCTTGTTTCGTCAAAAGAGAGGCTGCTAAGCAGTTTGTTAGGTGCTGAGTCCTACTCTCATATAATGCTGTCCTCTGAGCTAGGTAAATTTAAAGGCAACACGGCCGAATTGAAATCGCTAATAAATTGGCTCAAAGGTGATGGGAACTATTTGGGATTACCTGATGACTTTGTCGTGTTGATGCCTGATTACAACTCACAAGAAAATGTTGAAAATAGCTCATTCGAGTCTTTGGAAAAAGTGTTAAGTGGGCTGTCACACTCATTAGAGTATTCATTGAATAAAGCTCAAAAAGAACGTGTTGATTACCACTACCAATTGGATTCATTTACACGAAACTTTACTCAAGAAAATGGCCGATTAAAGGCAAGGTTGTTTACTTTACTCGGCTGTTCAGTCAACTCGGTTGTTAGTCCTTGTAAAGATCAGACCGAGAGTCAACGTAAAGGCAGTTTAATCGGCTACCAGTTGAAAAGCGTTCAAGCAGCAAAGACCGAAGGTGAACGAGCCTATAGAGTTCATCGTGAGGTATTAAAAAATATATCGATAGAAATTGAGCGTATTGAGCAAGAACAGCAAGTTAACAATACGATCGATAAGATTACGGTTAAACTGGGTCTTAATGATATTCCTTTCAAAAGCTTAATTGATGAAAATCGAAAGTCGACTTTCGAAATGAATTCAGTACTGTCTTCCGAAGAAGTTAAGCGATCTCTCGATATACTAGACCGCTTTTTGAATGATATCGGTTCCACCGACTTGTCATCAACATTTTCTGCTATTGAAAGCTTACAAGACGCTTTTAAGGGAAGCTCCCATGACGCGGAATTATATATTCAGAAGTTGGCTTTGCTTGATCGTTCAAGGGTCAAAGGTTTACGAGCAGCTCCACTAGATGTCTTTACAGAAGGTAAGATTAAGGAACTAACGTTAGAGCTAGAAACTGCTAAAGCTGATATGGCCAAGTCGCTTTCTAATTTAGTTGACGATGCTGGTAGGTTAGTAACCTTTAGTGTAGAAGCTCAGCGTTTGGTTGCTCAAATAGACCAAAATGAACACCTTAGGTCTGAGCGTTCTTATGCTAATCCGCTGAATTTCAGTACGTTGACCGTTGAAACGTCTAGAGCTGAATCACAGTTCTCTAACCTTCAAGAATGGCTTTTTTATTCTGTACAAGCACTTGAATATAAATGGCAAGAGTCGTTTTATGATCGTGTTGAGGGTTTTGATAAAAACTTTGTGTTTAAGCTCCAAGATACTCAGCAATCAACCGTTTACTTAGACGCATTAAAGCGTTTTGACGATAAGAGGTATACGCCATTCGGCCAGAAAGTGACTGATGTTATTTCCCTAAAGGAACATATTTTCGGTTACATCGATAATCATGGTGGGAAAACCATTTACTATCCTGCTCCCGATGGTAGCGGAGATATGTTGACTGCAGATGAAGCGTTTAACGCAAAGTTAAAGCTGCTTTCTCGTAACTTTGGCTTCGATGAATGGTTAACTGTAGAGTTCAGTACCGTGAAAAACTTTCCTAAAACGAACCTTTTTCATGGACCGATACTTGGCAACGAAGATGATGTGATGTGTTTAGAAGTCGCTGGTAATTACTCAGATAAAATTGACGGGATTTCGATTAACCTTGCAATCAATTATGACATATCGGGTGAATCTGCAACTCGCGCACTTCTTACTTATGGTGGTAACAACTACATGCGTAGCCGTAGTCCAGGGATGTTAATGGATGATGCTCAAGGGCTTAAAGGTGATTTGATTTCCTATTCAACACGTTTTGCGGATATTTCTAATGGCAGTGTTGTATCTAAAAGCAGTTTTAAGCAGAACATGGCGGCTAATATCATGACTGACTACTATGATACTAAAGAGTTACTTAACCCAACTTATTCATTTAAAGAAAGAAGTGTTGCAGCTTCAGGGTGGAGATTGTCTCTTCAGTTAGGTGACGAATATGGGGATATTGTTGAAACTGAAGCGATTGATGATATCCAAGTGATAGTACAACATAGCCTGAAGGCTCGACGTGCCTCAATCTGCAGCGGCGAATCTGGTCCTTTATAACAACAGAAATAACCTTATTTTGAGCCTCATAGTTTTATGAGGCTCTTCTTATTGTCATATCACTCTACTTCCGCTTCTTCTGGCTCGACTTCTTCCTGTAGCTCTAATAAGTTAATCGCTATCGTGACAAAGTCGCTGTCTGTAATAATGCCTACTAGTTCGTGATTTTCTACGACAGGTAAACAGCCCACTTTGTGCTTCTGCATATAGATAGCCGATTCTTTTAATCCAGCACGCGGCTCTACTGACATAACACTTTTGTGCATGATGTCATTGAGTGGTGTTGCAAGAGTATAGGATTGAGCTTGTGGGATGTTTTGTAGGCTAGATTCTTGAGCGGCAAGAACGTCTCGCTGTGTGACGACGCCAAGTAGTTGTCTGTCGGCATCAACAACCGGAATATGGCGGATATCAAGCGCTTCCATCATGTGCTTTGCATCGGCCAGTGAGTGTGAGCGCAATAGGGTATGAGGGTTGCGAGTCATCATATCTTCAACCTTGATCATACAGACCTCCTTCTTTTTTATTTGTTGCTATTACTATAGTTTTTTATCCAAAAAATAACTGAGATCTAACGCATTTTTGGGTGAGTTTCATGCAACTAATTTTGGCTTTTTTATGAGGGGGAGTGGTCGTATTATTTTACGACTCTTTACAATAATCCAATGCTGTAAACCTTGCTATTGCGGCTCGTGTGCCTATACTAGCCCACTGCGAAATTTTTAGTCATGTTTACGATGTGTTTCTGGTAACGATTTACTTACCGAAACGATTGTTCGGCAACTTCGACTTAATATTCGTCAACGGCATTAATATCATCAACTAAGACAAGACTCGACACATGCAAGTTTCAGATTTTCACTTTGACCTACCAGATGAACTCATTGCTCGCTACCCTCAAGAGGAGCGCACAGCAAGCCGCCTACTTAAATTAGATGGCAACAATGGCAACCTAGCTGATGGTTCGTTTAAAGACGTTTTAGACTTGGTTGAGCCAGGCGATCTTGTTGTTTTTAATAACACTCGCGTGATTCCTGCTCGTGTATTCGGTCGCAAGGCATCAGGCGGTAAGCTTGAAGTGTTGGTTGAACGTATGCTGGATGAGAAAAGCATTCTTGCGCATGTTCGTTGTTCTAAATCACCGAAACCGGGTACCAAATTGTTCCTTGGTGAGAACGATGAGTATGAAGCTGAAATGGTGGCACGTCATGATGCGTTATTTGAAATCCATTTCACATCCGATCAAAGCGTTTTAGAGATTCTTAACAGTGTTGGTCACATGCCACTGCCTCCTTACATCGATCGTCCTGATGAAGATGCAGATAAAGAGCGTTACCAGACTGTCTATAATGAAAAGCCGGGTGCGGTTGCAGCGCCAACAGCAGGCCTTCACTTTGATGACAAGCTAATGGCTGGCATGAAAGAAAAAGGTGTCGAGTTTGCTTACGTGACGCTTCACGTTGGTGCTGGCACGTTCCAGCCGGTAAAAGTCGATAATATTAACGATCACCACATGCACGCAGAGTACGTTGAAGTACCGCAAGAAGTGGTTGATGCCGTTGCAGCAGCAAAAGCTCGCGGCGGACGTATTATCGCTGTCGGTACAACCTCTGTGCGTTCACTAGAAAGTGCGGCTCAAGATGCATTGAGAAATGGCACTGAGTTAGTTCCTTTCTTTGGTGACACAGAAATCTTTATCTTCCCTGGTTATGAATACCAGTTGGTGGATTGCTTGATTACCAATTTCCACTTACCAGAATCAACATTGATCATGTTGGTGAGTGCATTTGCTGGTTATGACAATGTGATGGGCGCATACGATCACGCAGTGAAGAGCGAATACCGTTTCTTCAGCTACGGTGATGCGATGTTCATCAATAAGAAAACGAGCTAATTTTAGCTGGTTATAAACGATATAAGCAGAATTTACGGGTGCTAGCAGTAAGCTAGGAGTCGGGCAGGGTGTCTGTCTAATCTCTCGCAAGGAATACGCGACCGCTCCTCATAGAACTCGCTAGATTGAACTTATGTTTAGCTTAAGGTTCTGAATTATCAGTCAGATTGTTTCTCTGGCATATTGGAGGCTTCGTGAAATTAAAATACGAACTTAAAAAAACAAACAGCGGCGCACGTCGTGGTCAACTTCAGTTTGAACGTGGTAGCGTTGAAACACCAGCATTCATGCCTGTAGGTACTTACGGTACGGTTAAAGGTATGACTCCTGAAGAAGTGAAAGACACAGGTGCTGAAATCTTGCTAGGTAATACGTTCCACCTATGGTTACGCCCTGGTCAAGAAATCATGAAACTGCACGGTGACTTGCACGATTTCATGAACTGGAAAGGACCTATCCTGACTGATTCAGGCGGTTTCCAAGTATTCAGTTTAGGTGCGACGCGTAAAATCACTGAAGAGGGTGTTCACTTCCGTAACCCTGTAAACGGTGACAAGATCTTCATGGACGCTGAAAAGTCGATGGAAATCCAAAAGGATCTAGGCTCAGACATCGTAATGATCTTTGACGAATGTACGCCTTATCCTGCGACGCATAAAGAAGCTAAAGACTCGATGGAGATGTCTCTTCGTTGGGCTCAGCGTTCACGCAATCACTTTGACAAGCAAGAAAACCCGAACTCACTATTCGGTATCGTTCAAGGTGGCGTATACGAAGACCTTCGTGATGTATCCGTTAAAGGCCTGACAGAAATTGGTTTTGATGGTTACGCTGTTGGCGGCCTAGCCGTAGGCGAACCAAAAGAAGACATGCACCGTATTCTTGAGCACACATGCCCTCAACTGCCGGAAGATAAGCCACGTTACCTAATGGGCGTAGGCAAACCTGAAGACTTAGTTGAAGGTGTTCGTCGTGGTATCGACATGTTTGACTGTGTAATGCCAACGCGAAATGCACGTAATGGCCACCTGTTTGTCACTGAAGGTGTGATCAAGATCCGTAATGCGAAGCATAAAACGGATACAACACCACTAGATTCAGATTGTGACTGTTACACTTGTAAGAACTACAGCAAGTCGTACTTGCACCATTTGGATCGTTGTAACGAAATCCTAGGTGCTCGACTGAACACGATTCATAACCTGCGTTTCTACCAACGAATTATGTCAGACATTCGTCAATCTATTGATGAAGACCGTTTTGAAGAGTTCGTTGCTGAGTTCTACGCAAGAATGGGGCGTGAAGTGCCACCGTTAGGTAAAGAATCTTAGTATTTCTTTTTTTGCGAGCCCCATCTCTCTTCCGAGAGTTGGGGCTTGAAAATAAAGGGATACAACCCAATTAGACAAACAATTACCAAAATATAATAGAGGATGTTTTTAATGTTTATTTCTCAAGCTCACGCAGCAGTAGAAGGTGCACCAGCAGGCGGCGGTTTCGAAATGCTTATCATGCTAGGTATGTTCGCTGTGATCTTCTACTTCATGATCTACCGCCCACAAGCTAAGCGCGTAAAAGAGCATAAGAGCCTTATGTCTTCTATGGGCAAAGGCGATGAAGTTCTAACAAGCGGCGGTCTAATCGGTAAGATTACTAAGATTGCAGAAGACAGCGACTACGTTGCTATCGAACTGAACGCAAACAACGAAGTTGTTATCAAGAAAGACTTCGTTACAGCAGTGCTACCAAAAGGTACTCTGAAATCACTATAAACAGCTAGAGGATCCTCGCTGTGCTAAACCGTTATCCGTTATGGAAGTATTTGATGGTGGTGTTTGCCATCGCTATCGCCGCGTTGTACGCACTTCCGAATATATACGGTGAAGATCCGGCAGTTCAAGTTACAGGGGCGCGTGGCGCCTCTGTAGATCTGTCTACGCTGGATGCTGTCACCAATGCTCTGGAAGCAGAGAACCTTTCTACTAAATCCGTTGCTCTAGAAAACGGTTCCATTCTTGTTCGCTTTAACGATACAGATACGCAAATTAGTGCCCGTGATATCATCACAGAAGCACTAGGTGATGATGTTATCGTTGCTTTAAACCTTGCGGCTTCAACTCCTGATTGGCTTGAATCTATTGGTGCTGCACCAATGAAACTGGGTCTTGATCTACGTGGTGGTGTTCACTTCTTAATGGAAGTGGATATGGATGCTGCGATGCAGAAGCTAGTTGGCCAACAAGAAGAAGCCTTCCGTAGTGAACTCCGTGAAGAAAAAATTCGTTACCGTGCTATTCGCCCATCGGGTAAAGATGCCGTAGAAGTGATTCTACGTAACGAAGAGCAGCTTGCTGAAGCGAAATCGCTACTGCAATCTAAGCACCAAGATATGACGTTCGTAGATTCAGAATCTAATGGTCGTTTCTCTTTGGTTGCTCGTTTTACAGACGCTCGTCTTCAAGAAATCCGTAACTACGCAGTAGAGCAAAACATTACCATTCTACGTAACCGTGTTAACGAACTTGGTGTTGCTGAACCTTTGGTTCAACGTCAAGGTGCTAGCCGTATCGTAGTGGAATTGCCTGGTGTTCAAGACACGGCGCGCGCTAAAGAAATTCTTGGTGCAACGGCGACACTTGAGTTCCGTGAAGTTGATAGTAGTGCTGACTTAGCCGCTGCCGCTTCTGGTCGTGCCCCTGCGGGTAGCGAAATCAAGCAAGACCGTGATGGTCGCCCTGTGGTACTTAAGAAGCGCGTTATTCTAGGCGGTTCAAGTATTACTGATGCAAGCTCAAGTGTTGATGAATATGGTCGTCCACAAGTTAACATCTCGCTAGATAGCGAAGGTGGTAGCAAGATGTCTACATTCTCTCGTCAGAATATCGGTAAGCTTATGGCTACGGTATTTGCAGAGTACAAAGACAGTGGTCGTAAAACACCTGAAGGTCGAGTGATCTTAAGTAAGCACGAAGAAGTGATTAACCAAGCGACGATTCAATCTGCGTTAGGTCGTAACTTCCGTATTACGGGTATTGACTCAACGGCTGAAGCTCATAACTTGGCACTTTTACTACGTGCTGGTGCATTGATTGCACCTATCTCGATTGTAGAAGAACGTACGATTGGTCCATCTATGGGTCAACAAAACATCGATATGGGTATCATGGCGATGGTTTGGGGTATGGCTGCAGTAATGTTGTTTACACTGCTTTACTACCGTACTTTCGGTTTGATTGCGAACGTTGCTCTGATGGCTAACTTGGTGTTGATTATCGGTGTGATGTCGATGATCCCGGGGGCTACTATGACTCTGCCAGGTATTGCCGGTATCGTATTGACGGTTGGTATGGCGGTCGATGCCAACGTACTTATCTTTGAGCGTATACGTGAAGAACTTCGAGATGGACGCAGTCCACAACAAGCGATTCACCAAGGTTATGCGAACGCATTTAGCACCATCGCCGATGCCAATATCACCACACTACTAACAGCAATCATTCTATTTGCTGTAGGTACAGGTGCAATTAAAGGCTTCGCGGTAACGCTGTCTATCGGTATCTTAACTTCAATGTTTACAGCTATTGTCGGAACACGTTGTATCGTGAACCTGATGTATGGCGGCAAACGCGTTAAGAAACTGTCGATCTAAGGCTAGGAATTAATATGTTTCAGATTCTAAAAGCAGAAAAAATGATCGACTTTATGCGTTGGTCAAAGGTTGCCTTTTTATTCTCAATCTTGATGATTGGTACTGCCATCTTTACCTTAACAACGAAATCGTTGAATTGGGGTCTAGATTTTACCGGTGGTACGCTGATTGAAGTGGGTTTTGAGCAACCAGCAAACCTACCTGATATCCGTAGTGCACTAGAAGCGGAAGGTTTCGGTGATGCAACGGTACAGAACTTTGGTTCTGCACGTGAGGTCATGGTTCGTTTACGTCCACGTGACGGTGTTGCTGGCGAAACGCTTGGTAACCAGATCCTGTCTGCAATTAAAGATGGTACTGGTGAGCAAGTTGAGATGCGTCGTATCGAGTTCGTTGGCCCTAATGTGGGTGACGAGCTAACAGAAGCGGGTGGCCTTGCTATCCTTGTTTCTCTGATCTGTATCTTGATCTATGTGTCAGTGCGATTCGAATGGCGTTTGGCAGCAGGTGCAGTATTAGCACTGGCGCACGACGTTATCATCACACTGGGCGTGTTCTCTCTAATGCAAATTGAGGTGGATCTTACCATCGTAGCAGCCTTGCTAACGGTAGTCGGTTACTCCCTCAACGATACCATAGTCGTATTTGACCGTATTCGTGAGAACTTCCGCAAGATGCGTAAGGGTGAAGCACCTGAAGTATTGAACAGCTCAATCACACAAACATTGAGCCGTACATTGATTACTTCTGGTACAACGTTATTCGTAGTTATCGCGCTGTTCGCTCAGGGCGGTGCTATGATTCACGGCTTCGCGACTGCACTTCTATTGGGTATTACCGTTGGTACTTATTCTTCTATCTACGTTGCATCTGCACTCGCTATGAAGTTGGGTATTACGCGTGAACACCTAATGCCACCACAAGTGGATAAAGAAGGTGAAGAGTTTGACGAAATGCCTTAGGCCGCGGCTTAACAACTTTCGCTAAACCAAAAAAACCGCTGGGCAACTAGCGGTTTTTTTATGTCTGTATATTGTGGGTTAGCTTTTGTATCCGACTGAACATTGCCGTATTTGCCAATACCAATACCAATACCAATACCAATACCAATACCAATACCAATACCAAGTGCCAAAGTAGCTAAGTCACTATCTAGTGGCGATCTAAATACAGCTTACAGAGCAGTGATTTGTGCTCACTGTAACTAACCGACATTTTGGTCGTATCTCGTATCGCGGATACAAAAAAGCCCCGCATAGCGAGGCTTTGAAAATCTTCTGCTCTTAACTAAAGAGCATTAACGCAAGGTCTGAATTACTTCAGCATACCTTCGTTAGAGTTCTCACGAACGTGCTTAAGAATAGACTTAACACCACGCGCGCTTGAAGCTACAACATTACCAGACGTCATGTAATCAGTGCCGCCAGCAAAGTCAGTCATGATAGCACCAGCTTCACGAGCGATTAGATCGCCAGCTGCTAGATCCCATGGCTTAAGGCCTAGTTCTAGGTAACCGTCAACACGGCCAGCTGCTAGGTAACATAGGTCAAGAGCTGGAGAACCAGTACGACGGAAATCAGCACAATCAACGAATAGACCAGAGATGATCTTCATGAAAGATTCAGAGTGTTGTTTTTGCTTGAATGGGAAACCAGTCGCTAGAACAGTACCTTGAAGGTCTTTAAGTTGAGTAACACGCATACGAGCGTTGTTAAGTTGAGCGCCAGCGCCACGTTGAGCTGTGAATAGCTCGTTTAGCATTGGGTCATAAACACAAGCAACTTCTGTACGACCGTTCATGCGAACAGCGATAGATACAGAGAAGTGAGGGAAACCTTTTACAAAGTTGTTGGTGCCATCTAGTGGGTCAACGATCCATTGTACGTCAGAATCTTTACCTTCAGTTAGGCCTGACTCTTCAGAAATAATGCTGTGCTCTGGGTAAGATGATTTGATTGTCTCAATGATCATGTACTCAGCTTCTTGAGCAATGTTAGTAACGTAATCGTTGTTACCTTTTAGAGACGATTCGATCTTATCAGTTGTTTCTAGAGATTTAGCAATATGGTTGCCAGCTTTACGCGCAGCGCGTATCGCAATGTTTAGCATTGGATGCATATGGTTTTTCCCACAAGATGTTAAAGAACAGTTTAAAGCGGCGGCGAGTATACCAAAGTTTCCCCAAAAGGGAAGTGGTTATTTTTTGAACTCTTGATTTCACATTCCGAGAAGGGTCTGACCATTTTACTTAGCTATGTGTTAATATCTCGCGATTATTTTTAAAGTGGTGTCATATAGCATGTTAGACAATGTAAAAGTCGTTCTGGTTGGTACGTCTCATTCGGGAAATATCGGATCAGCAGCTCGCGCAATGAAAGTGATGGGTTTGAGTCAGTTAGTTCTTGTAGACCCTCAATGTGAAGTTGACGAGCAGACCTTAGCACTGGCTGCGGGTGCAGGTGACATCGCGGAAAACGCGACCATCGTTTCTACACTGGATGAAGCAGTAAAAGACTGTGGTTTGGTGGTTGGTTCGAGTGCACGCTCTCGTACGCTTGAATGGCCAATGCTTGAGCCGCGTGAATGTGGACAAAAATTTGCAGTTGAAGGTCAAAAGCACCCTGTAGCGTTAGTGTTCGGCCGTGAGCGTACTGGCTTAACCAATGATGAGCTTCAGAAGTGTCATTTCCATGTATGTATTCCTGCAAACCCAGAATACAGCTCACTAAACCTAGCAATGGCAGTACAGACTCTTAGCTATGAAGTGCGTGTAGCACACCTTGATATGGTGGCGAGCCAGTACCAGCCGCAGCAACAAGATGAGTACCCTCGTCACGAAGAACTAGAAATGTTCTATGAGCACCTTGAAAAAGTGATCATTGATACCCAATTTATCTCTAAGGATAAGCCGGGTCAGGTGATGAATAAGCTACGTCGTTTGTTCAGTCGAGCTCGTCCAGAGCTGCAAGAGATCAACACTCTACGCGGCATTTTGACTTCAATTGAGAAGAGCAAAAACGACAAATAAAGCCCATACAAACCTTAAGGGTGAATACCTGACTAAAATAGTCAACTAAATACTTGACCAATTTAGTCGGGTATGGGAAAATTCCAACCACATAAACAATGTGGATACGGTGTGATATGAAACTTACATCTAAAGGAAGATATGCGGTAACAGCTATGCTAGATGTAGCACTGCATTCGCAAAAAAGCCCAGTTCCCCTGGCTGATATTTCAGAGCGACAAGGCATCTCGTTATCTTACTTAGAACAACTTTTTTCTAAGTTACGTAAAGCTGGCTTGGTTGCTAGTGTTCGTGGTCCTGGCGGTGGTTACCGTTTAGGTGCTGAAGCGAGCGACATCGCTGTCGGAACTGTAATTGCTGCAGTTGACGAATCAGTCGATGCAACTAAGTGTCACGGTCGAGCAGATTGCCAAGGTGGTACTCGTTGTTTAACTCACACTTTATGGCGTGATTTAAGCTCCCGAATCAGCAGCTTCTTAAACGACATTACGCTCGGTGAGCTAATGAAAGATAACGAAGTTTTAGAAATTTCTGATCGTCAAGATATCGATCTTGCGGTTAATAATGGTTTTGCACATAAAAATACGAGCACTACAACGATTAGTGCAGCACCTCACGGTGTTAATGCCCGCTCTTAGCGGTCAGTTTTTACATTGGAGTAGAAAATGAAACTGCCTATTTACTTTGACTATTCAGCTACATGCCCAGTCGATCCACGTGTTGCTGAAAAAATGGTTCAGTGCATGACGATGGACGGTAACTTCGGTAACCCTGCATCTCGTTCACACCGTTACGGCTGGCAGGCAGAAGAATCAGTAGATAATGCTCGTGAGCAAATTGCCGATCTACTAAATGCAGACCCACGTGAGATTGTTTTCACGTCAGGTGCTACAGAGTCAGATAACCTTGCTATCAAAGGTGCTGCGCACTTTTACGAGAAGAAAGGTAAGCACGTAATCACGTGCAAAACAGAACACAAAGCGGTTCTTGATCCATGTCGCCAATTAGAGCGTGAAGGCTTTGAGGTGACATACCTTGAGCCAGAAGCAAACGGCATCATTGATCTAGACAAGCTACAAGCTGCAATGCGTGAAGATACTGTTCTAGTTTCTATCATGCACGTAAACAACGAGATTGGTGTAATCCAAGATATCGGTGCAATCGGCGAATTATGTCGTGCACGCAAGATCATCTTCCACGTTGATGCGGCGCAGTCTGCGGGTAAAATCCCACTAGACGTAAAAGAGATGAAAGTTGATCTTATCTCTATGTCTGCACACAAAGCATACGGCCCTAAAGGCATCGGTGCTTTGTACGTTCGTCGTAAGCCACGTATTCGCCTTGAAGCGCAAATGCACGGTGGCGGTCATGAACGTGGTTTCCGTTCTGGTACGCTTGCTACTCACCAAATCGTGGGTATGGGCGAAGCGTTTGCTATCGCTAAGCAAGACATGCAGAAAGATTACGATCACGCACTAGCACTTCGTGAGCGCCTATTGAAAGGTGTTCAAGATCTAGAAGCAGTAACCGTAAACGGCGACTTAGACCAACGTGTACCACACAACCTAAACGTGAGCTTTGCTTTCGTTGAAGGTGAATCTCTGCTTATGTCTTTAAAAGACCTAGCGGTATCATCAGGTTCTGCATGTACATCAGCAAGCCTAGAGCCTTCATACGTTCTACGTGCTCTTGGTCTGAACGATGAACTGGCACACAGCTCAGTACGTTTCTCATTCGGCCGTTTCACAACGGAAGAAGAAATCGACTACGCGATTGCACAAATCCGTGTAGCGGTAAACAAATTACGCGACATGTCTCCTCTATGGGATATGTATAAAGAAGGGATTGATTTGAACACTGTTGAGTGGGCTCATCACTAATCTCACGGAAATAGAGGATTCGAGGTAACTATCATGGCATATAGCGAAAAAGTAATTGATCACTACGAAAACCCACGTAATGTAGGTTCGTTTGATAAAGAAGACCCAAGTGTAGGTAGCGGCATGGTTGGCGCACCGGCTTGTGGTGACGTAATGAAACTGCAAATCAAAGTATCTGCAGAAGGTATTATTGAAGACGCAAAATTCAAGACTTACGGTTGCGGTAGCGCAATCGCTTCTAGCTCACTAGTAACTGAGTGGGTTAAAGGTAAAAGTATTGATGAAGCAGCTGCAATCAAAAACTCTGAAATCGCAGAAGAGCTTGAGTTGCCACCAGTGAAAGTTCACTGTTCAATTCTTGCTGAAGATGCAATCAAAGCAGCTGTTGCGGATTACAAAAAGAAGCACTAATCGCTTCAATAACGTAATTACGTCGACAAAAAAGTAATATTTGGGAGCATCCTTTGTGCTCCCCCTGAGTTCTCAATTTATATAAAACACAAGGTTGTAGTATGGCCATCACCATGACAGATACGGCAGCAAGCCGAGTTCAAGCTTTCCTAGATAACCGTGGTAAAGGTCTCGGGTTACGCTTAGCAGTAAAAACTACTGGCTGTTCGGGTATGGCGTATGTACTGGAATTCGTTGACGAGCTTAACGAAGAAGACGAAGTGTTTGAGCATTCAGGTGTTAAGGTCATCATTGATCCAAAGAGCCTAGTATACCTTGATGGTACTGAGCTTGATTATGTAAAAGAAGGCCTAAACGAAGGTTTTGAATTCAACAACCCGAACGCGAAAGGCGAATGTGGTTGTGGTGAGAGCTTCAATGTTTAAACGCTTGAATCGTTAAGCGTTGTAAGCGAAGAATAAAATTAGGCTCTGAACAAAGAGCCTAAACTTAGGACCACCTTTACATGAATCATTTCGAATTATTTGGGCTACCACTTCAGTTTCAACTGGATGGTAGCCTTCTTTCTTCTCAGTTTAGAGATCTGCAACGCCAATTCCATCCTGATAAATTTGCGATAGCTTCTGAGCGTGACCGCTTATTAGCCGTGCAAAAAGCGGCACAGATCAACGATGCGTACCAGGTATTGAAGAATCCAATCAGCCGAGCAGAATACCTGCTAGTTCAACACGGTGAAGACATTCGTGGCGAACAACAAACCATGCAAGATCCGATGTTCCTGATGGAGCAGATGGAATTGCGTGAAGAGCTAGAAGACATCGCAGACAGTTCTGATCCCGAAGATGCGCTATTTGCATTTGAAGGCAAGGTTAGCAAAATGTATAAACAACAATTAAGCGCTATCCAACAAGAACTCGAAAGCGAAGCTTGGCTAGAAGCTGCAGACCGAGTAAGAAAGCTTAAGTTTATTGCAAAATTAAAGAATGAAATCGAATTAGTTGAAGATCGTTTGATCGGCTAGTTTGTATAACAAGGACACATCCATGGCACTACTTCAGATTGCAGAACCAGGGCAAAGCGCCGCTCCTCACCAGCACAAGCTTGCTGTGGGTATTGATTTAGGTACAACAAACTCGTTGGTTGCTGCAGTACGCAGTGGCGAGGCGAGCACACTCGTTGATCAACAAGGTCGAAGCATTTTACCTTCAGTTGTTCACTATACGTCAGAGTCGTACACCACTGGCGATGAAGCTCGTGCTAACGCGCAGACTGACCCTAAAAATACCATTATCTCAGTTAAGCGATTAATCGGTCGTTCACTGTCAGATATTCAACAGCGATACCCGTCTCTGCCATATCAGTTTGAAGAAAGTGATAATGGTTTACCTGTGATCCGTACAGAACAAGGCAACAAGAACCCAATCCAGGTTTCTGCTGATATTCTACGAGCGCTTGGCCAACGTGCTGAGTCTACGCTAGGCGGTGAGTTATCTGGCGCCGTAATTACGGTTCCTGCGTATTTTGATGATGCACAGCGTGCTGGTACGAAAGACGCGGCTCAACTTGCTGGTCTTCACGTGTTACGTCTTCTTAATGAACCTACTGCGGCAGCGATTGCTTACGGTCTGGATTCAGGTAAAGAAGGGGTGATTGCGGTTTATGACCTTGGCGGTGGCACGTTTGATATCTCTATCTTACGCCTGTCTAAAGGTGTTTTTGAAGTATTAGCAACGGGTGGCGACTCTGCATTAGGCGGAGACGACTTTGACCACTTGATCGCAGAGCACTTCCAAGAGCAAATGGGCTTATCAGAGCTAACCGCAGAACAGAATCGTATTCTTCTAGATGCAGCAACAGAAGCGAAGATTGGCTTATCTGAAGCTGAAAGCGTTAATGTTGAAGTTTTGGGTTGGGCTGGTTCATTAACTCGTGAAGAGTTTGAAGAGATCATCAAGCCGCTTGTGAAGAAAACACTGCTTTCATGTCGTCGTGCATTGAAAGATGCCGAAGTTGACGCGGATGATGTTCTAGAAGTCGTGATGGTCGGCGGTTCAACTCGTACATTGCTTGTACGTGAAATGGTCGGTGACTTTTTTGGTCGTACGCCATTAACCAGTATTAACCCAGATGAAGTGGTTGCGATTGGCGCTTCTATCCAAGCGGATATCTTAGTCGGCAACAAGCCTGACTCTGAAATGCTGCTGCTTGATGTTATTCCTCTTTCCCTAGGTATCGAAACCATGGGTGGCTTGGTCGAAAAGATCATTCCACGCAATACCACGATCCCTGTAGCTCGCGCACAAGAATTTACTACATTCAAAGACGGTCAAACTGCAATGACAGTGCACACCGTGCAAGGCGAGCGCGAAATGGTCGACGACTGTCGTTCATTGGCTCGTTTTGCTCTAAAAGGTATTCCACCAATGGCGGCTGGTGCGGCGCATATTCGTGTGACTTACCAAGTAGACGCTGATGGCCTGCTATCGGTTACTGCTATGGAGAAGAGCACAGGTGTTCAAGCTGAAATTCAGGTTAAACCGTCTTACGGCTTAAGCGACAATGAAGTGGCGAGCATGCTGAAAGATTCGATGACGTTTGCTAAAGAAGACATGCAAGCGCGTGCTCTCGCTGAGCAACGTGTAGAAGCAGATCGTGTTATCGAAGGCCTTATTGCAGCAATGCAAGCGGATGGCGATGAGCTGCTTGATGAGCAAGAAAATCAGCACCTTCTGCAAGCTATTGAAGCACTGATTGAAGTGCGCAATGGCGAAAGCGCTGATGCCATCGAACTAGAAATTAAGAATACCGACAAAGCGAGCCAAGACTTTGCTTCTCGTCGTATGGATAAATCAATTCGAGCTGCACTGTCAGGTCAGTCAGTCGATAATATTTAATAGTTAGAGAATAGATAAACATGCCAAAGATTATTGTTTTACCTCACGAAGATCTATGTCCAGAAGGCGCTGTTTTAGAAGCAAAAACTGGTGAGACGGTTCTTGATGTTGCACTGAAGGCCGGTATTGGTATTGAACACGCATGTGAGAAGTCGTGTGCATGTACTACATGTCACGTCGTGATTCGTGAAGGTTTCGACTCATTAGAAGAGAGTGATGACCTAGAAGACGACATGCTAGATAAAGCATGGGGTTTAGAGATGGAATCTCGCCTTGGTTGCCAAGCTAAAGTGGCTGATTCGGATCTTGTTGTAGAGATTCCAAAGTACACATTGAACTTAGCTTCTGAAGAGCATTAAGAAATAAGCTCGACTAAAACTGTTAGTAAAACTGGCATAGAATATAAGTCACTAAGATGACAAATCGTCGCTGATAAAGATAAGGAAATGTTATGAGTTTGAAATGGATTGATTCGCGAGATATTGCGATTGAACTATGTGATTTATACCCAGATACCGATCCTAAAACAGTACGCTTCACGGACTTGCATCAATGGGTGCTAGATCTTGAAGATTTTGATGATGAGCCGAATCACTCGAATGAGAAAATTCTAGAGGCCATTATATTGTGCTGGATGGATGAGATGGATTAATCCTCTTGTCTAATCACTTGGTCGCGGGTTGGTATCAGTCCAATGTAAAACGCAGTCAAGTTAACAATTCTTACTAAAAAAAGCGGACCTTATGGTCCGTTTTTTTATCAAAATGACATTTTCCTCCTACATAATGCTAACATCAGTGCGCTAATAAAAAACAATCAGAATCACATACTCAAAGTGGTTCATGACAAGGAGAAATCATGTCTACACAGATGTCAGTATTTTTAAGTCAAGAAGCTGCCCAGCCTCAGTGGGGAGCAAGAGCTATTTTATCGTTCTCAGAAGCGGGAGCGACAATTCACATTGGTGAAGGCCACGATCTAGGCGCGGTTCAACGTGCGGGTCGTACGCTTGACGGACAAGGTATCGCATTGGTTGCACTTAGCGGTGAAGGCTGGGATCTAGAAAGCGTTTGGGCTTTTTACCAAGGCTACCGTGGACCAAAGAAAAAAAATGCATTGGAGTGGGATGCTCTAGCTGAAGCTGATCAAGTTGAATTAGAAGCACGTATCCGCGCGACAGATTGGACTCGTGACATCATCAACAAAACGGCAGAAGAAGTTGCCCCTCGTCAATTAGCGACAATGGCAGCTGAATACATCAAATCAGTGGCTCCTGCGGGCACCGTTAAAGCGAAAATCGTTAAAGACAAAGATCTCCTAACTGAAGGTTGGGAAGGCATCTATGCGGTAGGCCGCGGCTCTGAGCGTACTTCAGCAATGCTTCAATTGGACTTCAACCCAACCGGTGATGAAAACGCACCCGTGTTTGCTTGTCTTGTGGGTAAAGGTATCACTTTCGACTCAGGCGGTTACAGCATCAAGCCAGGTCAATTCATGACAGCAATGAAGGCTGACATGGGTGGCGCAGCGACTATTACCGGTGGTTTAGGTCTAGCGATTGAACGTGGCCTGAACAAGCGCATTAAGCTTATCCTATGTTGTGCAGAGAATATGATCTCTGGTCGTGCATTGAAGCTCGGCGACATCATTACTTACAAAAATGGTAAGACTGTCGAGATCATGAATACCGATGCGGAAGGTCGTTTAGTTTTAGCTGATGGCCTGATGTTCGCAAGCGCTCAGAATCCAGAGTTGATCATCGACTGTGCAACGCTAACAGGCGCGGCTAAAAATGCATTAGGTAACGACTACCACGCATTATTGAGCTTTGATGATGAGTTGTCTCATCAAGCACTAACGGCTGCGAACCAAGAGAAAGAAGGTCTATGGCCATTGCCTCTTGCTGATTTCCACCGTGGTATGTTGCCTTCAAACTTTGCTGATCTTTCAAACATCAGCTCTGGTGATTACACTCCGGGTGCAAGTACAGCTGCCGCGTTCCTTTCTTACTTTGTAGATGACTACAAAAAAGGTTGGATTCACATGGATTGCGCGGGTACTTACCGCAAGTCATCAAGTGATAAGTGGGCAGCAGGCGCGACTGGTATGGGTGTTCGTACACTGGCTCGTCTTCTTATCGACCAAGCAAAATAATAATAAGAGTGAGCGGTATTTCGATACCGCTTATTCATAAACTCAGATCGAATGATCTTAGTAATTTCAGTATTTAATAACAAAAAAATGAAGTGAAGGAATCCCTATGGCTCTAGAAAGAACGTTCTCAATTGTTAAGCCGGATGCAGTTAAGCGTAACCTTGTCGGTGAAATCTACCACCGCATCGAAAAGGCTGGCCTAGAAATTATTGCTGCTAAAATGGTTCGTCTTACTGAAGAACAAGCAAGTGGCTTCTACGCAGAACACGAAGGCAAAGAATTCTTTCCGGCTCTTAAAGAGTTTATGACTTCTGGTCCTATCATGGTTCAAGTACTTGAAGGCGAAAACGCGATTGCTCGTTACCGTGAATTGATGGGCAAAACAAACCCAGAAGAAGCTGCATGCGGCACTATCCGTGCTGACTACGCAATCAGCATGCGTTACAACTCAGTACACGGCAGTGATAGCCCTGAATCTGCGGCTCGCGAAATCGAATTCTTCTTCCCAGAATCTGAAATTTGCCCGCGTCCAGCTGAATAAGCAGACAACAGCAAATATCAATAAAGGCTTCACTTCGGTGAAGCCTTTTTCGTTTCTGATGGATTATGGAAAAAGAGGTGTAGTGAAAGCGAGATTCCAGATACCTCGTTCCTCGGTTCTGGAATGACGAACAAGTCGCGTTAGTAGGAGGTCGGAGAGGGTGCGAGTATTAGGTGGTTAAAGCCCGTCATTCCCGAAAGCGACGGAGGAGCGTAATCGGGAATCTCTCTTTGAATTGGCCGAACTTAAGCAGGTAAATTTGACTGTGTAAATTTTAATCACTTAAGTTTGAATGTCTTAGTAAACACAAGGTTTTACAGTGCTTGTTGAAGTTGCGTAAAGGCTGTACAATTCGCGCCCTTAATTATTGTTCCGTCATTGAGAGGCATCATGACCACAGCTAAAGTCAATCTACTCGATTTTGATCGTAAAGGTCTTCGTAAATTTTTCACAGAAGAACTGAATGAGAAAGCGTTTCGAGCAGAGCAAGTGATGAAGTGGATTTATCACTTCGGTGTCGATGACTTCGAACAAATGAACAACATCAACAAAAAGTTACGTGAGAAACTGCTGCATCGCTGTGAGATTGTTGCACCTATCGTTTCTGAAGCTCAGCACTCTGCGGATGGCACCATTAAATGGGCGATGAGCGTTGGTGACCAAGACGTTGAGACTGTATACATCCCAGATGGTGACCGTGCGACGCTATGTGTATCTTCGCAAGTAGGCTGTGCGCTTGAATGTAAATTCTGCTCTACAGCTCAACAAGGCTTCAACCGTAACCTGAAAGTTTCAGAGATCGTTGGTCAAATCTGGCGTGCAGCACGTGAAATCGGTTTAGAGAAAGAAACGGGTCGTCGTCCAATTACTAACGTCGTAATGATGGGTATGGGTGAGCCTCTACTAAACATGAAGAACCTAATTCCATCATTGGAGCTGATGCTTGATGATCTAGGTTTCTCACTGTCTAAGCGTCGTGTAACCGTATCAACATCTGGTGTTGTTTCTGGTCTTGATCAGATGACAGATAACATTGATGTAGCTCTGGCGATCTCTCTACACGCACCAAACGATGCACTACGTAGCCAAATCATGCCAATCAACGACCGTTGGGATATTCAAGACTTCCTAGCATCGGTTCGTCGCTACATTGCTTCTTCAAATGCTAACCGCGGCAAAGTAACGGTTGAGTACGTTCTGTTGGATCATGTGAATGATGATATGGACCATGCTCGTGAACTTGCTGAGCTAATGAAAGATACGCCTTGTAAGATCAACTTGATTCCATTTAACCCTTATCCGGGGTCGCCTTATAAGAAGCCAAGCAACTCTCGTATTGATCGCTTCCAAAAAACGCTGATGGAATACAACTACACAGTAACGGTTCGTAAAACTCGTGGTGATGATATTGATGCCGCATGTGGTCAGCTGGTTGGTGATGTTATTGATAGAACCAAGCGTACTAAAATGCTGAAAGCCGCCTCTGAAGCTAACTTGATCGCAGGTGATGTGATTCAAGTAAAAGCGGTTTAAATACCATTTAGATCTAAACAAGCCAGAAGGATTCCTTCTGGCTTGTTGCTTTTCTGGAAGGTGAATTTCCAATAATTGGATTTTTTCCCCATGCTTTCTTACATTTTTCGTCAAATTTTGGACAAAACCATGAGCTGACGGTAAATTTTGTTTAAAGTGTTTTTGCCTTGCAATGGCATTAGCTTATGATTAACTCATCTTAAATTAATTTAAGTGCTCGCTTGTTACCCGATAATCGTCAATGTGTCTATTTAGGTTGGCTACTTGATAAACTAGCTTCCTGAGAAGGTCATCCATAGTCAATGGGTGATGTTCGTCTTTAAGGGTTGATGATTTAGATAACAGGAAAAATTCCACATAAAGTGGGTTGTTAGATTGAGCTTAAACGACAATAAAAATGCTCTCATCAACCTGCGATAATACTTTAGAAGTTCACTCTCTATGAACACAGAACACGAAACACAAACAAAAGAAACTGTCGCTCCAGAAATCGAAGCGGGAACGCTGCTTAAAAATAAACGAGAATCTCTTGGTTTAACACAAAAGCAGATTTCTGATCGTTTAAAGCTGCGCGTTACGCTGATCCAACAAATTGAAGAAAACCAATTCGAGTCAGATCAAGTTGCCACCTTTATGCGTGGCTACATTCGTTCATACGCGAAATACGTCAATCTTGACGAAAAGGTCGTATTGAGCGCGCTCCATCATGCTGGTGACGCTCAACATCAAGAACAAGAAATGTTGAGCTTTTCTCGTAAGACTAAAACCGAGAAGCACAACAGCCGTATTATGATCCTTACTTGGAGCATTTTTGCGGTAATTGCGGGTATCTCCTCACTGTGGTGGTGGCAGAACCAACAACAAGACACCCTATCTCAATCTTTAGCTAATACTGAAAGCTCAGAAGAGCTAGCTGTAGAAGAATCACTTGCCCCTGAATTCACCTCTTTAGAAGTGATTGAAGCTGAACAAAATGAAGAGGGTACTTCTGTAGTTGAAGATACTGATGACCTTGCTGCGATAAGCGATGCGGAAGATTCTGTTACTTCAACTGACGAAACTACTGCACAGCAAGCAACAGAGACAGAACCAACTGCTGAAGTTGCTGTTAATACTGAAATTGCTGTTAATGCAGAAGCTGTTGAAGCAAGCACTGCGCCTGAAGCTGTGATTAACGAGTTAGTGATGCAGTTCTCTGCTGATTGCTGGATCCAAGTGAAAGATGCTTCGGGCAAAACCTTGTCGACTGGCATCAAAAAAGCAGGCCAGTCGTTAAATCTATCAGGAACTGCGCCATATAAAGTGATTCTAGGTGCGCCAGAGGGCGTATCGATGACATTTGCAAGTGAACCTGTCGACCTTTCTGGGTATACTTCAGGCAAAGTAGCTAGAATAACCTTACCTTAGAGTTAATATGCAACACGAATCTCCTATTATTCGTCGCAAATCAACCCGTATTTATGTGGGTGATGTGCCGATCGGTGATGGTGCACCAATTGCTGTGCAATCCATGACCAACACAAGAACAACAGATGTAGCCGCGACCGTTGCTCAAATTAGAGCTCTGGAAAAAGTTGGCGCTGATATCGTTCGCGTATCTGTACCGACTATGGATGCAGCTGAAGCCTTTAAGCTAATCAAGCAGCAGGTCTCTGTTCCTTTGGTTGCTGATATTCACTTCGACTACCGTATCGCACTTAAAGTGGCTGAATACGGCGTTGACTGTCTGCGTATCAACCCAGGTAACATCGGTAACGAAAGCCGCATTCGCTCTGTTGTGGATTGTGCTCGTGATATGAATATCCCGATTCGTATTGGTGTTAACGGTGGTTCTCTTGAAAAAGAGATCCAAGAGAAATACACAGAGCCTACAGCAGAAGCGCTTGTTGAATCTGCAATGCGTCACGTCGACATCCTAGACCGTTTGAACTTTGATCAATTTAAAGTCAGCGTTAAGGCGTCTGATGTATTCCTAGCCGTCGGTTCTTACCGTTTGCTTGCTAAGCAGATTGATCAACCTCTTCACCTTGGCATTACCGAAGCGGGTGGTGCGCGTGCAGGTTCTGTGAAGTCAGCGGTAGGTTTAGGCATGCTTCTCTCTGAAGGTATCGGCGATACGCTGCGTATCTCGTTAGCGGCTGATCCTGTTGAAGAGATCAAAGTTGGCTTTGATATTCTTAAATCTTTGCGCATTCGCTCGCGTGGCATCAACTTCATTGCGTGCCCGAGCTGTTCTCGTCAAGAGTTCGATGTTATTAACACCGTTAATGCCCTTGAAGAGCGCCTAGAAGACGTGATTACTCCAATGGATGTATCTATCATCGGTTGTGTGGTTAACGGCCCTGGTGAAGCTGAAGTGTCTCACTTAGGTCTAGCTGGTAGTGCACGTAAGAGTGCTTTTTACGAAGACGGTAAGCGTCAGAAAGAGCGCTTCGATAACGATGACCTTGTCGACAAACTTGAAGCTAAGATTCGTGCAAAAGCATCAGTGCTTGATAAAGCAAATCGCATTGATGTAGAAAACTTAGAAGATTAATACAACGCGATGGGGTGTGATTGTCTATTCGCACTGATACCTGGTCGTGAGAAATTACGGAATAAATACTGTGGCTAAAAATATCCAAGCAATTCGAGGCATGAACGACTGCCTTCCAACTCAATCACCACTGTGGCAGAAAGTAGAAAGCGCAGTTAAAAGTGTGGTGAGCGCATACGGTTACAACGAAGTACGTATGCCTATCGTTGAAGAAACAAACTTATTTAGCCGTGCGGTTGGTGAAGAGACTGATGTTGTTTCTAAAGAGATGTATACCTTTGATGACCGCAATGGTGACAGCCTAACGCTGCGTCCAGAAGGAACAGCAGGTTGTGTACGTTCATGTATTCAAAACAGCCTTATTAACCGTGATGAACAGCGCCTATGGTACATGGGCCCGATGTTCCGTCACGAGCGTCCTCAAAAAGGTCGTTACCGTCAATTCCACCAATGTGGTGTTGAAGTGTTTGGCCTAGATGGTCCAGACGTTGACGCAGAACTTATTATGATGACAGCACGTCTATGGCGTGAACTAGGTATCGATAAGCACGTTCGTCTTGAATTGAACTCAATCGGTTCTCAAGAAGATCGCGTAAGCTACCGTACTGCGTTAGTGTCTTTCCTTGAGCAACACATTGATGTGCTAGATGAAGACTGTAAACGTCGCATGCACACTAACCCTCTACGTGTTTTGGATACTAAGAACCCGGATGTTCAAGCGATCTTAGGTGACGCACCTCGACTATCTGAATATTTAGGTGAAGAATCGAAGCAACATTTTGCTGGTTTGTGTGAACTTCTTGACGCTGTTGGTATCGAATACCAAGTTAATGAGCGTCTAGTACGTGGCCTAGATTACTACAACCGCACAGTATTTGAGTGGATCACTGACAGTCTTGGTGCTCAAGGTACTGTTTGTGGCGGCGGTCGTTACGATGGTCTTGTTGAGCAACTAGGCGGCAAAGCAACCAATGCTGTTGGCTTCGCAATGGGTCTAGAGCGTCTGGTTCTTATGATGGAAACGCTAGAGCTTACAGAAGTTCGTCGTAGCGTTGACGTATACGTGGTTGCTGCTGGCGAAGGTACTATGATCGCGGGCATGCAGTTAGCGAATCAATTACGCGACACCGTTGAAGGCGTACGTGTAATGAACCACTTCGGTGGTGGTAACTTCAAGAAGCAATTCAAACGTGCTGACAAAGTAGGGGCTGTTGTGGCGCTGGTACTTGGTGAGAACGAAGTTGCTGACAATACAGTTGTGCTAAAAGATTTGGTTGGCGGCGAGCAAGAAACCGTGTCTCAAACGGAAGTTGCAGAGAAAGTTGCTGCGCTAATCTAATTAGCCATTGAGCAAACGCTCATCATGAATATCAACGTCAGCACTATGCTGGCGTTTAAAGAATTAAAGAGGACAGGAAGTGGAACTTTACGATAGCGAAGAGCAACAAGTTGAAGCCATTAAAGATTGGTGGAAAGAGAACGGCAAAGCCGTAATCTTTGGTGCGGTTATTGGTTTAGGTGGCCTATTTGGTTGGCGCTATTACCAAGATTCAGTCGTTGAAGCGCGTGAAGCCGCTTCAGAAAGCTACACCTCTGCAATCTCAGCTCTAGATGCTAAAGGCGTTGATGCTCAATCTGATATTCAAGCTTTCATCGACGCAAACAAAGACGCTGAATATTCAGTACTTGCTGCTATGCAATTAGCAAAAGCGCAAGTTCAAGCGGGTGACCTTACAGCTGCACTAGAACAACTTGAGTGGGCAAAATCGGCAACTAAGGACGCGGCATTAGCGCCACTACTGACTTACCGTGTTGCTCGTATCAAAGCTGAGCAAGGTGAATTTGACGCAGCATTGACTGATCTTGAAGCGATGACTGACGAATCTTGGAAAGGCCGTGTTGCTGAACTGCGTGGTGATATCTCACTTCGTAAAGGCGACACAGATGCAGCTTACAGTGCATACTCTGAAGCTCAACAAGCTGCTGATGCGAGCCAAACGCTTCAAATCAAACTTGACGACCTAGCTAAATAAGGCGCTTTGAATGAAGAAGATGTTTCCAAAAGCGGCGTTGTGTGCGATTGCTCTTGGCCTGCTAGCGGGCTGTGCAAGTGAAGAGGACACCGTAATCATGGCACCAGTACCAACGGTAAACAGCGAGTTTACTCCTAGCCAGGAATGGTCTACGTCGGTTGGTGATGGTGTTGGTCACTACTTTTCAAAACTAACGCCGGAATTGGCTTACGACAAAGTATTTGTTGCAAGCCGTGAAGGTATGGTTAAAGCGCTTGACCCTGAAACAGGTAAAGAGCTTTGGAAAGTCGATCTTGAGAAAGAAGTACTGGCTCGTTTATCGGGTGGCTTAACGGCAGCTTACGGTAAGGTATTTGTTGGTTCTGAAAATGGCGAAGTGATCGCGCTGGATGAATCAACCGGTGAAGAGCTGTGGCGTGTATCAGTGAATGGTGAGGTGCTTGCATCCCCTGCAACTGAAAGCAACATGGTTATTGTTCATACCAGTCGTGGCATGTTGACCGCGTTAGATCAAGAAAGCGGTGAGCAAAAATGGACCATTAGTACTGAAGTACCAAGCCTAACACTTCGTGGCGATAGCTCGCCTGTTACTGTTTCTGGTGGTGTATTCTGGGGTACGGCAAATGGTCGTTTAGCCGCAGCTATCGTTGATCGTGGTCAGCTTATTTGGCAACAGCCGGTTGGCACGCCAAAAGGCGCAACGGAAATTGATCGTTTAGTTGATGTTGATGCATCACCGGTTGTTCTTGGCGGTACCCTATATACCGTAGGTATCAATGGTCAACTGATTGCTATCGATCTTCGTTCTGGTAAGCCAGTTTGGAAACGTAACTACTCGTCAGCGATTGATTTAGCGAGTGATGGTAGCCGTTTGTTCGTTGTGACTGACAAAGACCATGTGGTTGCGGTTGATGCGCGTAGTGGTACTGAACTGTGGAGCACTCCATTGTTAGAAAACCGCTTACTGACAGCACCTGCTATTATTAATGGTTATGTGGTTGTTGGTGATACTGAAGGTTATCTGCACTGGTTAGATCGTTCATCGGGTGAGTTTGTTGCTCAACAGTTGGTCGATGATAGCGGCTTTGCGGTTGCGCCAATTGAAATGCCTGAAGGCTACTTAGTGACGACTCGCAATGGCGATGTAAAGAAACTAACGATTAGCCAATAAAAGCGTGATATAATTCACAGTCGGCTCCTGGTTGGTAACAGCTAGGAGCCGTTTTGTTGTTATAAATTAATAAACCGTGTGGTTATAGGTAAGAGTTTAAACTTGCGATCAAGTGCTTACCTATAACTACATTTAGAGAAGAAATTGTAGAGGTTGTTATGGTACCTGTTGTTGCTCTAGTAGGGCGTCCGAACGTAGGTAAATCTACGTTATTTAACCGATTGACTCGAACTCGTGATGCATTGGTTGCGGATTTCCCTGGCTTAACGCGTGACCGTAAATACGGTCATGCTCATTTTAGCGAGCATGACTTTATTGTTATCGACACTGGTGGTATCGACGGTACCGAAGAAGGTGTTGAAACTAAAATGGCTGAACAGTCGCTAGCGGCGATTGATGAAGCTGATGTCGTTCTATTTATGGTAGATGGCCGTGCGGGTCTAACACCTTCAGACGTAGCTATTGCTAAGCACCTTCGTCAACTAGAAAAGCCTTCAATGCTAGTAGTAAACAAGGTTGATGGTATCGACCCTGATGCTGCAAGTGCTGATTTCTGGCAACTAGGCGTAGAAGACATGTACCAAATCGCTGCAGCGCACGGTCGTGGTGTAACTGCGTTGATTGATCTTGCTCTAAACCCATTCGCTGAAGCGTTAAAAGCTGAGAATGGCGAAGTAAGCGATTTAACTGAATTTGAAGACGAAGAAGAAGAGCAAGTTGATTTCACTGAAGAAGAAGCGGAAGAAGAATTCAAGCGCCTTCAAGATCAACCGATTAAGCTAGCGATCATTGGTCGTCCTAACGTAGGTAAATCAACACTAACTAACCGTATTCTTGGTGAAGAACGTGTTGTTGTTTACGATATGCCAGGTACAACTCGTGACTCTATCTACATTCCGATGCAGCGTGATGAGCGTGAATACGTTCTGATTGATACTGCGGGTGTTCGTCGCCGTAAAAATATCAACGAAACAGTTGAGAAGTTCTCAGTGGTTAAAACACTGAAAGCGATTGAAGATGCTAACGTTGTATTACTGCTTATCGATGCTCGCGAGAACATCTCAGATCAAGATCTAAGCTTGTTAGGCTTTGCGTTGAATGCTGGTCGTTCAATTGTTATTGCCGTAAACAAGTGGGATGGCCTAGATAACGACGTTAAAGATCGTGTTAAGAAAGAACTAGATCGTCGTTTAGGTTTCGTTGATTTCGCACGTATTCACTTTATCTCTGCACTTCACGGTACTGGTGTTGGTCACTTGTTTGAGTCTGTTCAAGAAGCTTATAAGTCAGCAACGACTCGTGTTGGTACTTCTGTACTTACTCGTATCATGAAGATGGCGACTGATGATCACCAACCACCTATGGTTCGTGGTCGTCGTGTTAAATTGAAATACGCGCACGCTGGTGGCTACAACCCACCGATTATCGTTATCCACGGTAACCAAGTACGTAACTTGCCAGATTCATACAAACGATTCTTGATGAACTACTACCGTCGTTCACTAGAAATTATGGGTACACCTATTCGCATTCAATTCCAGAACAGCGAGAACCCATTTGAAGCTAAGACTAACAAGCTGACAATTTCTCAAGAACGTAAACGTAAACGTATGATGAGCATGGTTAAAGGTCGTAAGTAAACCTTTCCAATAGATTTGATACCCGAGCCTGTCTCGGGTATTTTTTTAAGTAAAATTCACGTTATCTGATAATCGCGTCTTTGATTCCGTTATCAGCTAGCGACTTAGACTAGATTCCAAAAGAAGAATGATATGACCACTAGCGATTTGATTACACCAGCGTCAGCAATCACACCAACCATCACTCAATTTTGTCATCAAACTTGGTTGCTCAATGCAAAAGCGGTGTACGTTGAAAGTGACGACAGCAAAACTTACTTGATCACTGACGTGACACCTTTCCACCCTGTGAGTCATATTTGGCCCGATCACCCAGCAGACCGAGGTTTTGTCAGCGTAGGTGGTGAACAGTATATTGTTGAAGATTGCCTTGTCGGTGCAATAGAGCAATCTACTGGAAATCTTTATATTGCAGCAGATATCCCTGTTAAGCGTGATACGGAAGGGTGGGCGTTTGTGGTTGTCCACCAGCTACCTGTATCAGCTTCCATGATTAAGGTTAACGACGAAGTCGTGTTGTCGGTTGATAAAGAGCACCAAGCCAGTTTGAGCCGCGGTCATAGTGCCGGACATATTGCTTTCTTAGCGTTGAATAAAGTATTGGCTGAGAGTTACTGGCGTAAAGATGCGGACAGAAAAGATCCACTCGGCAGCTATGACTTCAATAGCTACGCACAGGTGACTAGCTTTGTGACTCCAGAGTTGTGTACCGATAAGTATCGTTTAGGTAAAACCTTGAAGAAACGCGGTCTGAACGTTGCTGACATGCTAACGAACCTTGATGGCATTGAGGCCAATATCAACCAGATGATTGCAGGCTGGCTTGCTGAATCGACTCTTGTAACGATGAGACTAGAAGGTGAGGCGTTAACAGACTCTCGCTACTGGGAATGGCAGCTAGATGACGAGACTTTAGTGTCTATTCCGTGTGGTGGTACTCACATCGACAATACTTCAGAACTTAAGGCATTGTCGGTTAAGTTAACCCAATTAGATGACCAACATATCGAAATGCAGACGTGTGTATCTCGATGATCTCAATTAAAGATCGAAAATAGATTGTTCTGCACTGTTGGTTTTATTTGTTTTCTTCTAGTTATATATTCTATTGTAAATTGAAATGCAGCATATGTAACTTATGCTTTCGGTGTGTGGTGATATAAATATTCTTTTTGGGGTAGATCGCTGATCAAAGTAGATAAAGCAAAAGATCAACCTATGATCTTCGGTGGTGTGTTGTGGTAATTTAGTGTGTTAATATTGACCAGTATATAGGCTTGCATAAGAACAAGCTGTTCCCACCATATAATTGAAAGCTTTAGTGAATGAAACAACAATTTTTATTAGAAGGTCACCGAGCAGTAAACAGTTTGCTTCGAAAGCTTGCCCTTGGGTTGGATCGCAAAGAATTAAATCGTAAGATCATTCAACTCACCGAGCAGATTTTTGGTCAAAGGATGGCCTCTATCCTATTGCTAAACCCCGAATCGAATACATTACATTTAGAATATGCTCCAAACTTGCCTGATTTTTATAACCAGCAGATAGAAGGGGTGGGGGTTGGTGCCGGAATTGGTTCTTGTGGCGAAGCGGCGGCACTTAAGAAAGCTGTCATGGTCTCCAATATTAATGCACACCCGAATTGGACTCCTTTCTTAGCCTTAACCAATCAGGCCAATCTTCATGCATGTTGGTCAGTGCCAATCATCTCTTCACATGGTCACGTATTAGGTACCTTCGCAATTTACAGTCAGTACATCTCTGAACCTCATGAGTTTGAACTTGAGATCTTAGAGTTATTGGCTTCTCTGTATTCAGTCGCGCTTGAGAAGTATGAGTTAGAGAATCAACTCAACTTTTTTGCCAATCGGGACTCCCTAACACACAGTTTGAATCGCCGAGCATTGCTGAGAGAAGCCGAGCAGGTGTTAACTAACCGCTGTTTTACTGAAAAAGTGATGGCATGCCTGTTTGTTGATGTCGATAAATTTAAGTCAATAAACGATACGTTTGGCCACAGCTTTGGTGATGATGTGTTGTTAGCCGTTGCAAAAGTGCTTGATGAGGCAACGACTGCCTGTGCCAAGATAGGGCGCTATGGGGGCGATGAGTTTGTCGTGTTCTCTTGCTTCGATGATCAAGAAAGTGTGCTGAACTTTTATCTAAGCTTAGAAAGAACCTTGGAACAAGCGCTCTATATCGATGGCACTCAGTTTTCTGTCAGCGTTGGACTTTCTTATGATAAAGATCCTGAGTCATTGGAAGGCTTGATCGCACAAGCTGATAAGAACATGTACCAAATCAAGCAAGCTAAGTCTTAGCAGTAGTAGATTGTAAAAAAAGTAGTGAATTAGGAAATGCTAATGAGTGAAAATATCTGCCCTAAGTGCCAATCAGAGCTAGGTTGGGATGGAAAGTATCACTGTGAAAGTTGTCAGGCACACTTTACTAAGGTTGGGTTTTGCCCTGAGTGCAGCAGCCAACTTGAGAAGCTTCAAGCCTGTGGTGCAGCGAGCTATTTTTGTAATGGTGAGTGTAATGAGCTTAAATCTAAATCGAGAGTAAAGTTCGTATTTCAGCCTGCTGAATAGACTTAAGCCGAATCGCTTAAACGACTATCTGTAATGTTATGTCAGAGACTCAATACCAAAGTGTTGGGTCTTTTTTGTATCTAATGAACCTAGAGCTCGCTCTTAGCGACTCTTGTGGTCACTTGCGACTCAATAACACCGTCTTCAACTTGGGTGGTGATCACTTCGCCCACTTCGACGTCGTTAATCGATGACAGGGTCTTGCTCGATGCTGAATGGGTAATACTGTAGCCACGTTTTAGGGTTGCTAATGGACTTACTGTTTCTAACTTCTCGGCAGCCATGGCTAGTTGGTGGCGAGTAGTTAGTAGTGTTTTATCCATTGCATCCAATAGCTTTTGCTCTGAACGTTGCAGATGCAGTTTTTGTTCACCAAGGCGTTTCACTGGTGAGTTCAGCTGAAGCTGGTGCTGTTTGCGCTCAACACGCTGTGCATGCTGCTTTAGGTATTGAGTCATACCACGACGCAAACGCATGTCTAAGTCATCAAGCTGCTGACTCTGCTTTTGCAGTTGGTAGCTCGGGTGTTGTTTCTCTAAGCGGTATTTCAACGTCTGAGTTGATTGCGCTTGTTTGATTAACACATGACGAATCGCACTCACTAAACGAGCACGTTTAGACGCATAAGCTTGCTCTTTATGACTGTTGTCACGGCTAACTAATTCAGCGGCTGCTGATGGCGTTGGAGCACGCATATCTGCGACGAAATCCGCGATAGTGACATCGATTTCATGCCCAACGGCACTGATAATCGGGATCTGGCTTGCTGCAATGGTGCGAGCTACGATCTCATTATTAAAGCACCATAGATCTTCCAAAGAACCGCCGCCTCGGCCAACGATCAATACATCACACTCATTGCGTTCATTGGCACGCCCAATCGCTTGAGCAATTTGAATCGCCGCTTCTTCGCCCTGAACCATGGTTGGGTAAACCACAACAGGCAATGAAGGATCGCGTCTTTTCAGTACATCGAGAATATCGAAGAGGGCTGCGCCTGTTTTAGAGGTGATAACGCCAACGCATTTAGGATGTTCTGGAAGAATTTGTTTACTGGACTGAGCAAATAAACCTTCCGCTGCCAAGTTCATCTTAAGTTTTTCAAACTCTTGCTGAAGCTTGCCGTCACCTTCTGGCTGCATGCTTTCGATGATGAGTTGATAATCACCGCGTGGCTCATAAAGAGATAGGCGCGCTTTAACTAGCACTTGATTACCGTTCTGAGGCTTAAAAGTCACACGACGGTTATTGCCACGAAACATAGCGCACTTAACTTGAGCGCGAGAGTCTTTAAGCGTGAGGTACCAGTGACCAGAGACAGGTGCAGAGAAATTTGAGATTTCACCAACGAGCCAGACTATTCCCATTTCGTTTTCTAATAGGAGACGAACCTCTGAATTGAGGCGAGAAACAGTAAAGATGTTTGGATTGGTCATAGAAGCGCTATCTATCCTTGAAGGAAGGTCTTTCTCTTGGAATCTCACTGGGCGTGAGTATGGAAGATAGCGGCAATATAATACATAGCAAGGGGGTAAATGCAAATTAAAAGTATAAAAATGTGTAGCCAAGCGATTTCGTTGGCCGTATAATCCGTCCGCAATATCTAATCCAAATGCAGCTTGATTTTCCTTAATTGGCTGCCCTCATTAGGCGAAACGATGAGATTGGATTGTTTCTTTTTACTCCTATTATTGTGAGATATTGCAAATGCTAAGAATTGCCAAAGAAGCGCTGACATTCGACGACGTACTGCTAGTGCCAGCACACTCCACCGTTCTCCCTAATACAGCTGATCTTCGCACTCAGTTGACGAAGAATATTTCCCTAAACATCCCAATGATCTCTGCATCGATGGATACTGTGACAGAAGCTCGCCTAGCGATTGCACTGGCGCAAGAAGGCGGAATAGGCTTCATTCATAAGAACATGTCTATTGAACAGCAAGCTGAAATGGTTCGCCAGGTTAAAATTTACGAAGCAGGTGTGGTTTCTCACCCTGTTACTGTAAACCCTGACGCGACAATCGCTGATGTTGTAGCTCTTACTCAAAAACACGGCTTCGCCGGTTTCCCTGTTGTTACTGAAACAAACGAACTTGTTGGTATTATTACTGGCCGTGACGTTCGCTTTGTGACTGACCTTTCTAAGAAAGTTGACGTAGTAATGACGCCTAAAGCTCGCCTTGCTTCTGTTAAAGAAGGTGCAACTCGTGAAGAAGTTCAAGAGAAAATGCACGAAGCGCGTGTTGAAAAAGTTCTTGTTGTAAATGATGACTTCCAACTTACGGGAATGATCACTGCAAAAGATTTCCACAAAGCAGAACGTAAACCAAACGCTTGTAAAGATGAGCGCGGCAGCCTACGTGTAGGTGCAGCTGTTGGTGCTGGTGCTGGTAACGAAGAGCGCGTTGCTGCTCTAGTTGAAGCTGGCGTAGACGTTCTACTTATCGACTCTTCACACGGTCACTCTGAAGGCGTACTTAACCGTATCCGCGATACGCGTGCTGCATACCCTGACCTACAAATTATCGGTGGTAACGTAGCAACTGGCGCTGGCGCTCGTGCTCTTATCGAAGCGGGTGTTAGTGCGGTTAAAGTAGGTATCGGCCCGGGTTCAATCTGTACGACTCGCATCGTTACTGGTGTTGGTGTTCCTCAAGTAACAGCAATTGCAGACGCAGCTGAAGTAGCAAACGAATACGGTATTCCAGTAATCGCAGATGGCGGCATCCGCTTCTCTGGCGATATCTGTAAAGCTATCGTTGCTGGCGCATCTTGTGTGATGGTTGGTTCAATGTTCGCGGGTACTGAAGAAGCACCGGGTGAAGTTATCCTTTACAACGGTCGTTCTTACAAGTCTTACCGTGGTATGGGTTCTCTTGGCGCTATGTCTCAAGGTTCTTCTGACCGTTACTTCCAATCTGATAACGCTGCAGACAAGCTTGTTCCAGAAGGTATTGAAGGTCGTATCGCATACAAAGGTCGTCTAAAAGAGATCGTTCACCAACAGATGGGCGGTTTACGCTCAAGCATGGGCCTAACGGGTTCTGCAACTGTTGAAGACATGCGTACTAAAGCTGAGTTTGTTCGTATCTCTGGTGCGGGCATGAAAGAATCTCACGTACACGATGTTCAAATCACGAAAGAAGCACCTAACTACCGTTTAGGTTAATAATACGTCCAAACGTTTGAATAATGTGCTGATTTAGTCGGCACATTAATATACCAATCGTAGTAAATAACTGATCATCCTAGCTTGTTAAAAACCTCGATAACTTCGTTAGAATTTTTGATTGTAGAATAACTACTTATCAGAACTCTTTGTTGAATAGAGCAGCCTTGTTCTCAAGCTTTTTTCCAGCGCTACTACTGAACACTTACTTACTGTGATTGGTATTATATCTACCGCCTGTTTTGTTTAGAGAGTTATTCTCACAAAACACGTGGTTAAAGATAACCAACGAAAACGTTTGCTTTATTTCTTGAAGAGTTAATCAGAGGTGAGTAAACTCGCCTCCGTTTTATCACATAGCCAATAAGACTGCTTACAATGACTAAAAATATTCATGACCAACGTATTCTAATTCTGGACTTCGGTTCTCAATACACACAGCTAGTAGCTCGTCGTATTCGTGAGATCGGTGTTTACTGTGAACTTTGGAGCTGGGACGTAGAAGAAGCGGATATTCGTGAATTCAATCCAGACGGCATCATCCTATCTGGTGGCCCTGAAAGTGTAACGGAAGATAATTCTCCACGTGCACCTCAATATGTATTTGATTCAGGTGTTCCTGTTTTCGGTATCTGCTACGGCATGCAAACTATGGCTGAGCAACTTGGCGGTAAAGTAGCAACGTCTACTGAGCGCGAGTTTGGCTACGCAGCGGTACAAGTAACGGGTGAATCTGCACTTTTCGCCGACCTTGAGACAACTCAAGATGTTTGGATGAGCCACGGTGACAAAGTGGTTGAAATCCCTGCTGATTTCACAAAAATCGCAGAGACAGATACTTGCCCATACGCTGCAATGGCAAACGAAGAGAAGAAATACTACGGTGTTCAATTCCACCCAGAAGTAACGCACACTAAAAACGGCCTAAAAATGCTTGAGAACTTCGTTCTTAACGCGTGTGGTTGTGAAGGTCTGTGGACTTCAGCGTCTATCATTGAAGATGCAGTTGCACGTATTAAAGAGCAAGTAGGTGACGATGAAGTTATCCTTGGTCTTTCTGGTGGTGTTGATTCATCAGTCGTAGCAATGCTTGCTCACCGCGCTATCGGCGACAAACTAACATGTGTATTTGTAGATAACGGCCTTCTTCGTTTAAACGAAGGTGAGCAGGTTATGGAGATGTTTGGTGACCAATTCGGCCTAAACATCATTAAAGTTGATGCGGAAGATCGTTTCCTTGACGCTCTGGAAGGCGAAGCTGAACCAGAAGCGAAGCGTAAGATCATCGGTCACGTATTCGTAGATATCTTCGACGAAGAGTCTAAGAAACTGAAGAATGCTAAATGGCTTGCTCAGGGTACTATCTACCCAGACGTAATCGAGTCTGCTGCATCTAAGACTGGTAAAGCACACGTAATCAAATCTCACCACAACGTTGGTGGCCTTCCTGATGATATGGAAATGGGCCTTGTTGAGCCTCTACGTGAGCTGTTTAAAGATGAAGTACGTAAGATCGGTCTAGAGCTTGGTCTTCCATACAACATGCTTTATCGCCACCCATTCCCTGGTCCTGGTCTAGGTGTTCGTGTACTTGGTGAAGTGAAGAAAGAGTACTGTGATTTACTGCGTCGTGCTGATGCTATCTTCATTGAAGAGCTTCACGCTGCTGATCTTTACCACAAAGTATCTCAAGCATTCACGGTATTCCTACCAGTGCGTTCAGTTGGCGTAATGGGCGATGGCCGTAAGTACGATTGGGTTGTATCTCTACGTGCCGTAGAAACTATCGACTTCATGACTGCTCACTGGGCACACCTACCATACGACTTCCTAGGTAAGGTATCTAACCGTATTATCAACGAAGTTAACGGCATTTCACGTGTTGTTTACGATATTTCTGGTAAGCCACCAGCAACTATCGAGTGGGAATAATCTCTTAGAGATTTAACCAGTTTTGATTAAGATCTTAAGCCTCGAACTTTGTTCGAGGCTTTTTCTTTTTATTTAGGAGATTAAGGACTTACATCTACAACGAGAAACCAAATCCGTTGGAAGTTAGATATCACCTCAAGAAACAATGAGACGTTTTGTTGTGTTGAAGGATACATAAAAGTGTCACTCGCACTTTTTATAAATTCACATGGTAACGACTGGCTCATTTCCCATGCGCCGCATACTCTTTGATGGACTTATTAAGGACAGATAAGAGAATCCATCATGTTAAAAATCAAATATTTGGCGACAGTAGTTGGCTGCACTTTAGCTGCACACAGTTACGCGTCTTTGAACATTCAACCTGATCCGCAAAACCCGAATGGCTACCTTGTTGAAAAGTCGGCATTACAAGCTGCTGAACAAGCGAAAACATCCGATCCTATGTATGCGATCTGGTCACAAGCATTACAAACTCGTCCCAATAGTATTGTTGAAGCGATTGAGCCGGGTTTAGCCTCGAATCCTGAAAACGTGAAACGAGTCGAGCGTGTATTTCCTCAATCTGAATGGGACTTCCTCACTCAGATGGCAGCACCAGAGTACACTTATACTCGCTTCTTACGCGCGATTGGAAAATTCCCAGCCTTCTGTGGAGAGTACACTGATGGTCGAGATTCAGACGCCATCTGTAAAAAATCCATCATCACGGCCTTTGCTCATTTCGCTCAAGAAACAGGTGGGCACATCGCAATAGATAACACCTCTGATAACCCATTAGCTCTAGAAGAGTGGCAGCAAGCGCTGGTGCATGTTCGTGAAATGGGTTGGTCTGAAGGCCAAGAGGGTTACACCACCGGTTGTGGCCAGAACGATTGGCAGAATGCACGATGGCCATGTGCGGCAGGTCAGGGTTATTTTGGACGTGGTGCTAAACAGCTTTCTTACCATTTTAACTACGGTGCGTTCTCGGAAGTGATGTTCGATGGTGATGCGACGGTTCTATTGAATAACCCAGGTTTGGTTGCTGATTCATGGTTGAACTTGGCTTCTGCTATCTGGTTCTTCCTTACACCTCAAGCTCCTAAACCTGCCATGCTGCACGTTATTGACCGCACTTGGACTCCCTCTCAACGTGAGTTGGATGCGGGAATTGGCTATGGGTTTGGTACCACAATCAACGTAATTAATGGTGGTATCGAGTGTGGTGAGCAGAACAAAGACAAAGGCCAACCAGTTAACCGAATTCGTTATTGGGAAGGGTTAGCTGCGCATTATCTGATCCCTGTAGAAGCGGATGAAGCCAATACATGTTGGCAGCAAACGCCTTACGGAAGCTTGAACCTCAACGGTGCAACCGATGTGTTGTACACCAACTGGGATGGTAACTGGAAATACTACGCAGACCGCCCAGAAGGATATTCATTTGAGTGTGAGCTTGTTGGTTTCCAAACCGCTTATTCAGCCTTGGTAGCCGGAGATTATGAGAAGTGTGTGACCAATTTTTATGGATCACATGCGAGCTGGCCTGAAGTAAAAGTGGTCGATAAGCTTGAACCGGTTGACCCTGGTACTAACCCCGGAGGTAACGGTTGGAATGCGAGTAAAGTTTACAATGCTGGCGACCAAGTCACTCACAACGGCGCGACCTACGAAGCGAAATGGTGGACTCAAGGAGATGAGCCTGCCAATGGTGGCCCTTGGAAATTAGTAGCGGGTGAGCCAACACCACCCGTAGTGACAGATCCATCGCCAGTTGTCCCTGCACCTGTCGATCCTGCTCCGGTAGACCCAACACCGGTTGAACCACCTGTGACTGAGCCGCCTGTCGTTGTTGATCCATCGGTGTTTATCACATGGCAAGCGGGTGTTAGCCAAGTGAGCAATGGCGACAAGGTGACGCATAACGGCAAGTGTTTCGTGGCTAAAAACGGTCCGGGTCTCTGGGAAAGCCCTGTTCAATCGAACTGGTTCTGGGATGAAATTAGCTGTAAATAATTGACTTAAGCAAGCCTCTGTTTAAGAGGCTTGCTTGTTCAGTGACAGTTATACGACACTTCCCTTACTTTCTATTACAGTAGTGCTTTCCATTTATCGATAAACTGTGTTCGTGAATAATTCGATTACAGGGCAATTAAAATGAAGTTAAAGCTATCTATTCTTGCGTTATTGGTAACTGGAGTTACTGGATGTAACAGTACGCCGCAGTCAGGTCTCGAGCAAAGTTTGGGCTGGGGTAATTATGGCTGTTTGAGTTTTGAAACGAGCTCTGAAGGTATTGTTGCTCAGCGTTATCAAGTATTAAAAAGTCCTGTAGGCCAAATAACGTCTATAGAGGAGCAAGGTAACCAAATTCATGTTATTCAAACACTTGAAGGCGCTTTAATTAAAGGTGTCGATAGTACAGGCATTATGAATTACGAAGGCTGTATGGAGTCTGTTGGGGAAGTTGATGCTGCTGTTAATGCATACCCGTCAATCGTTCAATTCTTATTAAAGCAAGCTGCGCCTCAAGGTCCTAATTCTGTATCAACATCATTACCTTTCACTGTCTCAGAGTCAGCCAATAACGCTCAAATTTACATTGGTGAAGCAACTTCTGTAGAAATTGAAGGTGAAAGCTATCCTATCGGTCCTATGATCGAACTTTCTGCGCCGTGGGGGGCATCTGGCCAAATCACATCTGTAGACGCGACAACCTTTGAATTTTCATATTTTACGACCAACGATGGCCACAAAGATACGGTTGATATCCGTGGTGCATGGAGCCAAAGTATGGGCCCAATGGATAAGTTTAATCAAGAACCTTCGGGAGAGTGGTTAGCGTGTGTAAAGCCCGAGGTTCAAGCGGTCTTGATGGAACAAAGCCCTAAACGAGTTGGCGAGATACTTGAAATCATCACGAAAGCCGAACTGGCGAACGATGCAATCTAAGATTGCGATTTAGCGATCTATCTTTTTATGCCGTTCGGATTAAAATTTGCGTACAAATTTTATTAACTTTTTTTAAAGGCGCGCAAAATGTCAACAAAACTGGCGAACCCGGCACCACTTGGCCTAATGGGTTTCGGTATGACTACTATACTTCTTAATATCCATAACGCAGGTTTCTTTCCAATCGATTCAATGATTCTTGCTATGGGTATTTTTTACGGTGGTCTAAGCCAAGTTATCGTGGGCACAATGTGTTTCAAACGTGGTGACACGTTCGGTACAACTGCGTTTACTTCTTACGGTCTATTCTGGTTATCTTTGGTTGGTTTAATCGTAATGCCTTACATGGGCCTACCAGCAAGTCCAGCAGCGTTTATGGGTTGGTACCTACTACTATGGGGCATCTTCACTGGCTTCATGTTCATTGGTTCTCTATGCTACCCAGTAGCGAAACAAGTAGTATTCGGTTCACTTACTATTTTGTTCTTCCTACTTGCCGCTCGTGATTTCACTGGCAGCGAACTGATCGGTACTATCGCTGGTTTTGAAGGTATCTTCTGTGGTGCGTCAGCTATCTACTTTGCAATGGCACAAGTAATCAACAACGAATATGGCCGCACAGTACTGCCAATCGGTGAGAAAAAAGCGCCTCAAATGGCAACACAAGAAATCGCAGCTTAACGCTCTAGCTTGGGAACAGTTAGTTTGTTATAAGCAGTCAGTTCGTTATAAGTAATGAGCTCGTTATAAACTGCGATTTTTATGAACAAAACAAAAGGGGTTAGCCGAAATGGCTAACCCCTTTTTTATGCGTTATTAATAGCTTGAGTTAAAGCGATCTACTCATAAAAATGATCTATTCGTAAACGCGATCTGTTTGATAAGGCAAGCTTAAGCTGAAGGTTGCTCTACAGGTTTACTGTCTGCAACTTCAGATTCAGGAGACTTACCTGTTTTGCGCTTGTACTTCTCTTCCCAGTAAGTTGCCCCTTTAATGCCTAGTTTTACAGGGTTGAATGTGTACTCAGTCACACCTTGTTTCTGTTGTTCTTCGTAGTCAGCTAAAGCCTTAAGCGCAGGCTTAGACATGAAGAAGATGATCAGAATACCAACGATGTTTAACCATGCCATCAAACCAACACCCACATCACCCATTGCCCATGCAAGGTTTGCTGTTTTAACGGTGCCATAGAAAACGGCACTAATAAGAACAAGCTTAAGTACGAACATCATGCCAGGGATCTTGATGGTACGACGTAGGTAAGCAATATTTGTTTCTGCGATGTAGTAGTAAGCAAGAATCGTTGTAAATGCGAAGAAGAACAGAGCAAATGCGATGAACGGCTTACCAATGCCTGGCAGTGCACTTTCAATAGCAAGCTGTGTAAATACAGGACCATTCGCACCGATGTTTGCTGCTAGGTTCTGAACAAGGAATACACCTTCAGCGCCGCCGTGAACGTTGTAAGCACCAGTGATGATGATCATGAACGCTGTAGCAGAACATACTAGAAGAGTATCAATGTAGATAGAGAACGCTTGAACCAAACCTTGCTGAGCTGGGTGATCAACACTTGCCGCAGCTGCCGCGTGAGGACCAGTACCTTGACCTGCTTCGTTTGAGTAAACACCACGTTTAACACCCCAACCGATTGCAGCACCAAAGCCTGCCATAGGAGTGAATGCATCACCCAGAATCATTCCGAAAACAACAGGAACTTGGCTGATGTTTAGTAGGATGATAACGAATGCGATGATGATGTAAGCCAACGCCATGAATGGAACGACAATTTGTGTGAAGTTCGCGATACGTTTAACACCACCAAAGATGATGAAAGCAAGGATGATAGCAACAACAGTACCAGTGAAAATTTTAGCGAAACTGAATGTACCGATAGCTGTTTCAATCATATCACCTGAGCCAAATGCAGCTTCTACAGCATTACCTATACTGTTTGACTGAACACCTGGAAGCAAAATACCACATGCAAAAATAGTCGCGATAGCGAAGATCCATGCGTACCACTTCTGACCCATTGCTTTTTCAATGTAGTAAGCCGGACCACCACGGAACTGGCCTTCATCTTCTTCTTTATAGATTTGCGCCAGCGTAGATTCTGCGTAAGCAGTCGCCGCGCCAAAGAAAGCTACCACCCACATCCAGAATACTGCACCTGGGCCACCGAAACCGATAGCGGCAGCAACACCTGCAATGTTACCTGTACCTACACGGCCAGATAGCGAAACGGCAAGAGCTTGGAAAGACGAGATGCCTTTTGATGAGCTTTTACCCGAAAGTAGCAAGCGCCACATTTCAAAGAAGTGACGGATTTGAACAAATCGAGTCATGATGGAGTAGAACAAACCTGCACCTAAACATAGGTAGATAAGTACTGGGCTCCAGATTATTCCATTCAAAAAATCAACGAACGACTGCATGAGTATTTTCCCTGTTAGTTTTGCTTATGATTGTTTTTCGAACAATACAATACTTCACTTGTAACCCTAGTGTTAAATTATTTAACTGCGCATTAGGATTACTGTGACATAAAGCAAGTTATAGAGGGTGTTTGTTAATGCTTAGTGCTAATTCGATAATCGTTCCATTTAACTTGTTATGCAATAGGTTGTTACGACTGGTGTTTTGCAAAGTGAATAAATAGTGATTAATACAAAAGGGTGGGGAGGTGCGCAGAAGAAGGGTAGGTGTGCACAAGAGACTAAATTGCGTAAAACAGCGGTGAAAATTGCTTAGCATGAACGGCTGATATAGGAGTGGTGAGATGAATTTGATTGGAATATATCACCTGCATCGAGTGATCTCGCAGGCCTAAGAAACTGTGCCTTTGAAGGCTCGATAATTCTGGCCTTCATGTTTACTGAGTGAAAGTAGCTAGTTTGATGCCTGTTTCAAACAACCACGAACCCTCGCGCCTGTAATTCTTTAGCGAACTCAGACTGAGTATTTGGCTCACCGTGAATCAAATGCACCTCTTTTGGTGGAGTCGCTATGCCCTCTATAAATCGATTGAGATCCTCTTTATCGGCATGAGCAGAATAGCCAGACATGCCATGAATTTGAGCATTAACCTCAACGTCTTTGTTATCAATAGAAACCTGCATTTCGCCTTGTTGCAGCTCTCGCCCGAGCGTTCCGTGTGCTTGATAGCCCGCTAAAATCACATCCGTCCGTTGATCGGGAAGCAAAGCGGATAAGTAGTTCATTATCCTGCCGCCCTGACACATTCCAGAAGCTGCGACCACAATCGCGGGTTCACCTGTCGACTTGAGGCGATTCACGATTTTCTTGTGCATTCTATGTCCATCAACCGTAATGCACTGCTCAAAAGCGAGTGGGTGACGTTTCAGTTCAAGACGCTGCTTTGCTTCTTGCCCCCATAACTCTTTAAAGCGTCGGTAGGATCGTGTCACCTTTTCTGCCATAGGCGAATCGAGGATGATAGGAATATCGCTGCTGAGTTGATGCTCAAAGATCAACTGTTCGATATCAAATAGCAGTTCCTGTGTTCGACCTATGCTAAAAGCCGGAATTAGAATAACGCCGCCATCAAGTAACGAACGATCAATGATTGCTTTGAGGCGTTCAGAGCGTGAAGCAATATCGTCGTGCGTGCTAGTGCCGTAAGTCGACTCAATAAACAGATAGTCGGCTTGTTGTGGTGGTTTAGGATCCGGCAGCAGTGGCGTGTTACTAGGGCCCAAGTCGCCTGAAAAGACCACTACTTCTTGGTTGGGTAACTTAATCTCTATATAGGCCGAACCTAAGATATGCCCTGCAGGTTGAAAACGAGCATGTAGAGTATTTGGCCTATGGTGATCCTTTCCGTCGTTTTGCTGTTTAGAGACAATTGGAAACCATTCCCCATAAGGCTTAGGAGCAATCAACGAATGAATTTTTTTAAGGATGAGTTTGGATTGTTTATGACTGAGCCCTTGCAGTTTTAGGCCGTCTTCAATCATTAAAGGGGCGAGTTCAGCTGTCGCCTGAGTACAATAAATTGGTTGGTTAAAGCTACTGGCGAGTAACCAAGGTAATCGACCAATATGATCAATGTGAGTGTGGGTCAGCAGAAGAGCATTGAGGTGGGAAGTTTCAAACTCAATATCGAGAGGGCGAGTGTCTTCACCTTGAAGCTTTTTACCTTGAAGATCTAAACCTTGAAACAAGCCACAATCGATGAGCACCGCTTGGCCTGAATCTCTTAGCTCGTGACAAGATCCTGTGACGGTATGTTTGCCGCCATGGTGAATCACTTTCATCGTTTACTCCCATTGCTCTATAAAGCTATTAACGCCTGTTTTTATTTTGCGGATAAGCGCCAGCAAGTAAAACAAGAACAATGAGAGTTGCGATCGTTGAGTATCTTTTTAAGTAACTGAGCAATGACTCTGTGGGTTCGTTGCGAGTTGGTTCTTGTTCCTTCTGTGACTACTGTTAGCGCACGGAAGAACCGTCTGAATCCAGTTCTGGGTTTTGTTGCGCCTCTAAACGAGCCACTTCGGCATCAAGCTCTGCTATTTTTTCAGCCATCAGGCATGGCAGCGATTCGCTAACTCTCTTGCGTCGCTGAGCTTGTATCCAGAGACATCTATAGGCTCCAGCATCTCGGTGATCACAATGCCATTATTAACTCGGTTGAGGTTAATTTTATTGTGCGTGGTACTGGTACACATCGGGGTGATAGGCACACTCGCCTCAATCGCCATTCGGAAAGCGCCCGTTTTGAATGGCAGTAGTCCACGCCCTTTACTGCGCGTTCCTTCAGGGTAAACCCAAACAGACAGATCTCGCTGGTGAATCGCTTCCGCCACTTGCTTGATGGTATCGCGTGCTTTGGACTTGTTTTCGCGGTTAATTAAAATATTACCGGTGATCCAATACAGCAGGCCAAAGAAGGGCACGTACAACAAATCGCGCTTACCTAAAGAAACCGTGCGAGGCCTTAACATCCCTGGGGAGGTCACAAAGTCCAACACGCTTTGGTGGTTAGATATGTAGACGCTCTTTTCTGGTGTCGGCGCATTATCTAGGCCTCTCTGTAGGATCTTTACCCCAACGAGTTTTTGTAATTGGTTGAACCAACGGCAAAAAACGTACACATGCTTTGGGTTTTTGGGGCTAAACAAGCAGTAACCAAAAGCACATAGAGTGGTGAAAATAATAAACACCGTCGCCAAAATAATACGAAGAACAGCAAGCACAATTCACTCCTTACTCACGACAAGATTGCAGTGATTAAATAGTTTTAGATGCTTGAAGTTTTCACTCTATTTAACCGAATTGCAACAATTAACTGTTTTAGGGGGCTGTTTTTAGATCTTTATATAAAACAAGGACTAACGATGGGTGTTTGACGCAGTTATCGAGCTTACACGTGTTCACCAGTAGGTAGGCATGTTCACCAATACTGTTTATTTGGATCCGACTTTTCTACCCATTCAGGATCTTGGCGTGATTCTAAATAGAGCTGTAGGCCGTTATAAGACATGAAAGCAGCAGGGCCACCAAGATGTTCGAAATAGTCAAAATAATCATCTTCGAGTGCGCAAAGGTGAGCTAAATCTATAACGTTATTCATCATTGCCCATTGAATAGCGAAAACCGGAGCCGTCGAACCTGAAATGCTGACCTCTTCGACATTTGGGTTGAACAGTGAATTGGCTTGCTCAAGCTGTATCTCTTCTTGTTCAGACTCTTGCTGTAACACCTCTTCGATGATCTCTGAACGTTTGGTATTAGAGACATTCTTGTTCAGCTTGGCGATTCGAAGTGCGTAGCTAAAACGGTCTGTTGAAACAATGTCGACAAGCTGCGACAACAGCTCTTTGTCTACGCCCGCAGCCTTGGTGAAATAGTCGATACATGAATTGATTGATGCGTAACGAGTACCGTCAAACTCAAAGCCACTGGTTTCGTCGTATACCTCAAGTGGGATGTCATCAACCGACAAAGGCCAGCCTCTATAATCGACTCGTTGTTTGGCTATTTGATACATTTTCCAAGCACTACGGCCAAATCCGCCAAGCGTCGAGCCTGAAAAATCAGAATCAATAAGCTCTTGTTCCGTCCAGTTTTCACCGATGCCTAGGTGCTTTGCGTACTTATCGATGAGTGCGTGTTTTATCTGATCGCGCACCGCCCAAATTGAAGTCAGACTCTTGGAATAGTTAATTCTCGCACACTCCTTGCAAGCCGGCAGTGCTATCGGTGAATAGTCTATCTTGGCAATAGCTTGTGCAGTCTTAGGGAATTCAACAACATCATTGGAAGGTTCACCACAAAACCAACAGGTGTGGCGCAGGTTGAACGGGGTATCTATGTGTGAGTATGTGGTCATTAGTCTTTATCAGCTAGGTACTTGAGGCGAGTTAATCATCTTCAAACAATTATCTCTGTTCGCACGTCAGCTTGCACCTTGTTTGTTTTTGTTTTGCTGACGAAACTGATTCGTGATGTGACTCGCCTGACGATCTCATTAGGTGGATATTGATATAAAACAGTCACTAACGATAAATATTGATTGGTGTGGCTGAACTTACATGACTTGCTAGCAATCGCCTAAGCTCCCCATTACTATTGAGATAGACTCCTAACCCCAATAGCGCATATGTCCTCATCGATTCCTTTTTACGATAAAAATGCTCACACACTTTGTGAACAGTACAACTCAGTGACGTTCGAGACGGTACATAAAAGCTGGCAAGCTTATTGGCCTTTAGAGGGCGATAAAGTACTAGATGTTGGTGCAGGAAGTGGTCGTGATGCGCTATGGATGCACAAAGCCGGAGCTGATGTTATTGCGATAGAACCAAGTGCTTCATTACGCGAACAAGGCTCGAAATATACAAGCCCAAGTGTTAGCTGGATTGATGATTCACTTCCCTCGCTTAGCCGCACTGAAAACCTCGGAATACGTTTTGATTTGATATTGGTGAGCGCGGTTTGGATGCATCTTGCTCCGTCTCATCGAGAGCGTGCATTTAGAAAGTTGTCTAACTTGCTGGCTCCAAATGGCAAGTTGGTGATTACTTTGCGTCATGGGGAGTTTAAAGACAGTCGACAAGGCTATGAAGTCTCAGTTGAAGAGCTCGAGCGTTTATCAAAAAACAGCGCCTTGTTGGTTCGTCATGTTGATGATAGCCAAGATACATTGAACCGCAGTGAAGTGTGGTGGCAAACCGTGGTGATGACATTACCAGATGATGGCTCCGGCGACTTGAACAAGGTGCGCCACATTATTGTGAATGACAACAAGTCGGCTACATACAAGCTGGCCTTATTAAGAACTTTACTGAGAATTGCGGATGCTCATTCAGGCGCTGTGATTGATCGAACGGATGGGAAAATTTCTCTACCAGTGGGCTTAGTTGCTCTGTATTGGGTAAGGCAGTTTAAGCGTTTGATTGATATCGATATAGAAGGCGCTGGGATTCAGCAAAATAGCAACACGAGTAAAGGCCTCGGATTTGTAAAAGAGGATGGTTGGAATAAACTCAAACACCTCAGTGCTGATGATCTAGCGATAGGCACTATGTTTCTCGGCGATGAAGCCAAGGCACTACAGAAGCTGTTTTCACAAACGATCAGCACCATTAAATCAGGGCCTGTGACTTTTATTTATCAAGGCTCGAAAGACAACCGACTATTCGATATATACCCACCTCAGAAACGACGGAAGAGCCGAGAATCACTGGTCATTGATAGTGAGTTCTTAGAAAGCTTTGGCTATTTCACTCTCGATGAAAGCCTGTGGGAGTGCTTTAGAATCTACCACTCTTGGATTGAACCGCTGGTGGTGAATCAATGGGTCATGGAGATGCAGCGTTTCGAGTTGAACCGACAGCGAAGTATCTCACTACAGACGTATCACGACTGCTTGGTATGGATCGATCAAAACCACGATACTCGCGATGTGCGTAAACGTGTCGAACAACTTAGATCTGAACGTGCCGATATTGTCAGTGTCTGGAGTGGAAAATCATTAAAAAATGAGTATCACGTTGATCACTGCTTGCCTTTTGCTTATTGGCCGAATAACGACAAGTGGAACCTCTTTCCGACCACAAGCAAAGAGAACCTAAGCAAAAGTGACAAAGTTCCTACGGCTGAAAAACTTCGAGCGTCTAAGTTTCGTATTCTCGAATGGTGGCAATTGGCGTGGAACGATTCGGCTCATTTTGAACAACAATTCTTTTCTGAAGCAGCACTTTCTCTACCCAATATTCCACCACAGTGTCGAGACTTCGAAGAGGTGTTCGATGCAATGGGTTTACAGGTACGTGGCGTGAAAAGCAGACTGTTAATTAATGAGTGGCACTGATCATTAAGTGGCTAGTTATCCCAAATAGCCCTCAACAAACTAATCATCGAGAACACAATGAAATACATCGGAATTGATGGCTGCAAGGCAGGTTGGATCGCTTGGATTGTCTCTGGCAATGAGCCACCTGAGTTCAAGGTGGTAAAGACCCTAGATGAGTTGCTTGACGATCTTACGGGAGCAACAACGTTAATCGATATGCCTATTGGTTTTAGCGATTCACAGACTCCGGATAGATTATGCGATAAAGCAGCAAGGCGCTTTCTCACCAGTAAGCGTGGCTCTTCCGTTTTTCCTGTTCCGTGCCGAGAGGCGGTTTACCAAACCGATTACATTGCGGGATGTAATGCCAATGTGGAGCAGCTTGATAAGAAGTTTTCTAAACAGACTTGGGGAATTGTGCCCAAGATCCGCGAGCTTGATGAGCTCATTGAAACTCATCCCAATCTTTCTATCAGGGAATCACATCCTGAAGTTGTGTTTGCAGCATTGAAAGGTGAACCGCTGACGTTTTCAAAACGAACACAAGAAGGCAAAGAGGAAAGGCTTTCTATTATTCAGCAACTTGCCCCTCAGTGGTGTGACGGCTTGTCGTTGTCCATTTCAAATACCAAGCGTAAAGACGTCGCGATAGATGATATTTACGATGCTTTTGTACTGATGTTGATCGCCTATTACGCTCCGCAATTATCGACCTTACCTGAACTTTCTGATGTTGGTGGAGAAGCTGACAAGGATCAGAACGGACGAGTTCGAGAGATTGTCTATTGGGACAAAACGCACTAACAAAGCGTGCGCTCAACTTGGCCTAATATGCTATTTTCCAACTTCTGCTACTTTTCACTCTTACTATTTTTGAGTCTTTTATATGAAACGTTTTATTGTCGGCTGGCTGGCCACTGTGCTCAGTGCTGCGAGTTATGCCCAGGTTGCCTCTATATCTCAATGGCAATGCGACATGATGAAAAAGAACAATGTCTTGAGTAGTGGTGCGCCCGTTGGTTGTGAGCGGCTATCCAAAGTGGATTTCGCTTTCATTAATTTCAAAGGGGAAACGCAACAGGGCAATATGATCGTGCTTGATGTTATTGCGCCAGCTGTTGAACAAATCTTTTCAGAGCTTAAACAGCGCAATTTTCCTCTTCATTCCGCTCGCCTAATGCGTGAGTTTAAAGGTGACGATAGCGCCTCAATGGACGCGAACAACAGTAGCGCGTTTAACGCTCGTCCTATTACAGGCGGAGGAGGTTGGTCGAAACATGCCTATGGTGTGGCAATCGACATCAACCCAGTTCAAAATCCTTTCTTAGAGTTCGATAGCAAGGGACGAATCACGGTAAAGCCTTCACAATCAGCGGCTCGCTATGTGAACCGTACTCGTTTTCGCGCGCGTGATGAAATTGAACGCCGAGGCATGGCAGAAGATGTGATTGAGCTGTTTGCTCATCACGGATTTATGATCTGGGGAGGGGATTGGAATAGCCCAATCGATACTCAGCATTTTGAGGTCGGCTCAAGAAAGTTCGTTAACCAACTGCTCTCTAAACCACAACCTGAAGCCAAAGTGTTATTTGAGCGCTACGTCGAATCTTATCGACAGTGCTCTATCAAAAATAAAGGCGAGAACGCAGAAAAAGCTCGAGCTATCTGTGCAAAGAAAACAGTCGGCACTTTTTAGTGCTATGTTTATCTAGAACCGTTTGTGTTTTAGCAAGTTAAACTCGCTTCAGGTGTGTTTTGAATCGCTAAGGTCAGCGCTTGTCGTTGGCCTTTTTGGTATTTATTTTTTCAATAGAACACCACATATTGAAAAGGTTATCGGGTATCCAATGGTCAATAATCGATAAGCGAATGCTGCGCAAAGTCATCGGTTTGTCATCGAAAAACTCATAGCGTTAACGTTATGTGAGAACCATTGCTGGTGGGGGAACTATTTGCCGAATCGCCAGTATTATTAGTGAACTGATCACAACGGACCAACTAATGAAAAAGATACCTTTGGCTCTAACTCTTTTAAGCACTCTACTTTTTTCACAATATTCTTTGGCTACAGACACTTCACACACCACTCAAAATCCGACCTACGAACTCGATGGTAAGGCGGTATTAGGGCGTACAGAGAATGTATACCTATCTAGCGTTCAAGGGCTAAAAGACGTTCCTTTCATTGGTAAAATCGATACCGGTGCAGAAACCACTTCTATGCATGCGGAAGACATTCATGTGAAGAGCTCTAATGCCGACTACAAAAACCTCAAAGACAAAGAGTTGATGGCGGCGTTAACCGAAGACCTGTTGAACAATTCCGATGTTGATTACGATGATTGGGATGGCAGTACCTTTGCAAAATATGAAGCTGTGGTCTCTTTCAAGGTTCAAAACCCACGTACGGGTGACATGGTATTAATTAAAGCACCTTTAGAGCGTGTCAGCATAATACGCAGCCGCACCAGCAGCACGCCTTTGCTTCGCCCTACTGTCAAAATGTCGCTGACCATTGCGGATCAAGAGTTAAAAACAGACGTTAACCTGACGGACAGAAGTCACTTCTCTGCGCCAGTATTGATCGGCAAAACCTTCCTTGCGGATAACGCACTGGTGTTTGCTGGTTACGACTATTTGCAGGAGCAGGAAAACGCGACGGTTGTTGGCCGAAAAGAGGTGATGTCTATCTCGGGAATGGCGATGAACGTGACCTTCTCATTAAAAAATCGCTACAGCATTCTTCATGCGAAAGACATCGATGTAGATAAGAAGAACAGTGAAGTGACGTTTGATATGTTCGACAACGATGGTGAGCAGAAAGAGATGACACTGCCATTAGTTCGTATGTTAAGTGTAGATGGTAAAAAAAGACCTTTGGTGTATGTGCCGGTTCAACTCGATGAAAACACAACCAAAGACGTTCTGGTGTACCTGCGCGACCGTTCGAATAGCAGCTCACAGCTCAGATTGGGCACTGATACAGCAAGTGAGCTTTTTATGATTGACACCAGTGCTGAGAATATTCTTTCTGAAGGATCTGAGAATTTCAGCGAGGTCGCGAAGAAGACTGAGCCACTGATTATCTCACCGGAAGAAGATATCACATTAGATGGTTTCCCTATGAAGGCTGTTGCTTCATTTACTGTCAACACGCCTTTGTTGAAGGTCGACAGTTTTGAAATGACAGGTAAAGGCAAAGAGGCTTCTGTTGAATTTTATCTTACAGATGTAAATGGTGAGAAGCAGAAGATAACAAAGCCAATTATTAAGAAGCTTAAGGTCGGTGATGATACTCGCCCGGTGGTAAGTGGTGAGTTTTTGGGAGCTGGTAAAGTTCGCCAACAAGAGTTTGCTATCGATGTGCTTAACAGCAATGAAAAAGAAGCGTACTTCATTCTAGGTAAGAAGATGGCGAAAGATGGGGTATATGTGAATACTCGATCTGATTATCTTTTGAAATCGGAACCTTTGTTTAAAGTTGGGCATATAGAAGTTGTTGAAGTCAACGGCATGACATTCCCTGCCAAGTTGGATACAGGCGCAGATGTAAGCTCAATGAACGCAGTCAACATCAAACGATTTAAGAAAGACGGCCAAGACATGGTGAGCTTTACCTATCAAAACAACCAAGGCGATAAGCAAGACTTCACTAAGCCTGTGATTGATGTAATGCGCATTAAAGCTAAGAAAGGCGAGAAGGTGAACATTCGCCCAGTGGTAGAAATGAAGGTGAAGTTGGGTGACCTAGAGAAAGAGGTGAGGGTAAACCTTCAAGATCGCTCTCGCTTTGAATACAGCATGATCCTAGGTAAGAACTTCTTAAAGCACGGCGCAGTAGTGAGTAGCGATGAAGATTACTTACTGGGCGATATGGAGTAACACCTAAATTTATCTAATTTCTATCGGTTCAACTTCTTCATCAGTAACTGAACTGGCTGCGTTAATTATCAAGTAGGTAACACAAAGAGCTTTTGCTCTTTGTGCTTTCTATATTCTGATTAGATAGCTTATCTATAAGTTAAAGCTCAATTTCAGTGATGAGTGGTGATTGTTTAAGGAAGTGCTTACATCTAGCCACAACGATTTCACGGTATCGGTTTAAATAAGGTAATTGTGAATCAGAAGTAGGAGTGACGAGAGATATAGCATCATCAATGTTGTTTATAATGTCATTTGCGATCTTTACTAGGCTCTGTTGAAGCAATTTTGGTGAAATACCACAATCGTCAGCAAACTCTACAAGTTGGTAGGCATTAATAGAATCTGAGTCAAATTCATCCCCAATTGCCATCGCAAGATCCTGCTCAAATTCAGGGTACATCCTTACATTGACTAGATCGTAAAGTGGCGTTGGTGTTAAGCCCGATTTTTGGACAAAGAAACTGAAGTTTTTGCCATGTGCATCTGCGTTATAAATGCAGAGATTGAACATTGCCCACTTTAGGATCGCTAGTTTTGCCGCTAATGGGTTTTCACATTGCTCTGTTACCGAAAAAAGTCGGGTGAAGCTGACACCATCACGAATATGACTGACATCTCTTTGTTTACCTAAGTTTCGTTCATACTTTCTATCGACACCTAGGTTACAAGCTTGACAGGCATCGATCATATGCCTTCGTTTCACACTTGTTGAGCTAAATAGCTTTCGATCAAATCTCTCTACAATTAAGGCTGGAAATTGGTCAAAATACCGCAACTCAACATCAGCAACATCTAGTTCAACTAGCTTCGCTAACTTCATCGTCACAAATTCATTTATGACAAGGTGTTGTTGGTCATTTTTTTCGAACTTCACAATATGAGTTGAGCATAGTTCACCCTCTCCAAACCCTAAGTTTCCATCGATAGATAAAACGTTTAGCTTAGATTGAACCCCCGCTACTGATAGTCTTGGTTTTCCTTCCCATATTTCTAAATACCAAAGCTCAGGGTCAGATAGTTTCTTAATTAATTCACTATCGTTGATTGGGTTGAAAGAGGTTTCAGTTTGAACTGGAGAAACACCTTCAGATAAGAACATCATTGCACCTGATGTATCTGTTCCAATACCACCAACTTGTGCAAATACGTTTGAACGTGATACGCCAAGAAAGTCGATCAAATAATCTAACCCTTTATTTTCAGGGAGCAAATTCTGTAAGAACCTCCTGATATTGACTGATGGTATATCAGAGTTAAATGGAAGGTGTGGCGATATGGGAAACCCATTATCAATCCAATCTTGCTTGTAGATTACAGATAGAGCATCACTTTCTTTACTCAGTGATAGTTTGCCTATGACTTGCTGGCTATAGACTATATCGAGGATGTATTGATTAGACCCAGACGTCATTACCTTTCTCCTGTGATGAGACTGAAGCATCTAAGTCTTGCCATGGTTGTATCGATATCTTTATTCCTAGAGCAGACACAACTTTCATTAAAGAGGTTAGTTTAATATCGGAGCTGCCTTGTTCAATTTTTATGTAGGTTTGTTTTGAAACACCAGAAAGCAATGCTGCATCTTGCTGAGTGATTTTACTTTGAGTTCTTTTTGCTTTGATCGCCTCACCAAGTAGTGATGGTGTGAACACCTGGTTTAGATCTGGTGACTCAGTTGCTTTTACTTTCTTAACCATAGAACCTCCATATAGCATGATGCAATAAAGTGTGCCTTAGTAGACTTTTAAGTTATTTATACGTAGATTTTAAATAAAAGTCTATTAAAGTTCACTTTTATGGTGAATACATTGAGTTATCACATAAAAGTCTACAGTAGTGAGCTTTTATGATTACAAACTTGGCGATCTTATTAAAAGTCTAATGTGATTTACTTTATGTAATGAAAGAACAATAGAAAACTCAAAGCCATGGGGCTTTGAGATACCTAAAGTATGGCTAACTCTCTATCGGAACCTTAAGGTGGTCGTTCAAGTATTGTGTGTAATATAAAGGCATTACACATTGTCTTGCTCTCACTTCTTGTTTCAACCTTTACTGTCAGGTCTAAGGCTTGAATGATTTTAAACATGGTAGAGAGCGTGGCTTTATCTGGTCTAGTTTCAAAGTTAGAAATGGTAGCTTGCTTTATGCGACTCTCTTTGCCACTTCGAACTGAGTCCATTTATTTTTTTGCGTATTAGCAATAAAGTATTGGCTAATTGTTGTGGGCTATAAATCACAAGTTGTCACTTCATATTATGAGGCTTGACCCCCATTAGAGGATATTGGCCGTGCTATCCCAACAAAGGGATATATATAACTTTATACCTTTCAGGGGATAATCAAAGCCTTTAGCTTAAAGAGGTATTGCAAGAAGGTGGATACCAGCCTTTATTAGACTTGTCGCTAAGTTTTTCTGCGATTGGCGATTATCCATGCGGGTAAGGTGAGGTGATGGTTACACGTAAGTAGATCAAATATGCCACATAAAAGTTAATTAGAAATACTGACTTTGAAGCGCATGAGATGGTTCGAAACTAAAGTCATGGGAATCAAAAGCACTTTACACCGTGCGTCACCCTGTGAGTGAAAGGTAGCGCGTTTAGTACCGACAGCATAATTGATGATTATATGTCTCGTCCTAAAATACGTTGACAGTTTTTCTACTAAGCCAACAGCGTCAGCTG
>NZ_JBFSUD010000016.1:0-82507 GCF_041467175.1 Vibrio sp. 10N.247.310.24 | reverse complement strand
AGTAAGACTCGCTACACTGTGCGATCTAAACACCTTAAATGATAGGTGTTGACTCCGAAGAGTGGGCTTTGAGCATTTATATCCGCTTAACAGCGAAACACGTGAGTCAATTAAGCTTGAAAAGCTTTAACTTGTGCGTGTAGCTCTTGAACTGAAATTACTGACGTTTTCGCGTCTGCAGTGTGCGCCATACAAGTTGCGAATGCAGCGTTTAGCGTAGTCGTGTAGTTCACTTTCTCAGCCAGTGCGCCACGACGAAGAACTTTAGAATCTTCAATCGCTTGACGGCCAGCTGCAGTGTTCACGATGTACGTATACTCGTTGTTCTTGATACGGTCAAGAATGTGAGGACGACCTTCGTGTACCTTGTTTACTAGACGTGGGTTGATACCCGCTTCGCCAAGGATAACAGCTGTACCGTGAGTTGCGTCTAGCTGGTAACCAAGCTTAGATAGCTTAGATGCTAGGTCAACAACACGCTCTTTGTCGCCTTCGCGAACAGAAAGCAATGCACGACCGCCTTCAGGGTAGATGTGACCACAACCCAATTCAGCTTTAGAGTATGCTTCAGCAAACGTTGCACCAACACCCATAACTTCACCAGTAGAGCGCATTTCTGGGCCTAATAGTGGGTCAACACCAGGGAATTTGTTGAACGGAAGAACAACTTCTTTCACTGAGTAGTATGGTGGGATGATTTCTTTCGTAAAGCCTTGAGACTCTAACGATTGACCTGCCATCACACGAGCTGCAATCTTAGCGACTGCTGCGCCTGTTGCTTTCGATACGAACGGCACTGTACGTGCTGCACGAGGGTTAACCTCGATTAGGTACACTTGGTTGTTCTTAACAGCAAACTGCGTATTCATTAGACCACGAACACCCAACTCGAACGCTAGCTTTTCAACTTGCTCACGCATTACGTCTTGGATTTCTTGGCTTAACGTGTAAGCCGGAAGAGAACATGCAGAGTCACCTGAGTGAACACCCGCTTGCTCGATATGCTCCATGATACCCGCAATAACAACGCGCTCACCGTCACAAATCGCATCAACGTCCACTTCAACAGCATCGTCTAGGAAGCTATCAAGTAGTACTGGAGATTCGTTTGAAACGCTAACTGCTTCGTTGAAGTAGCGGCGTAAGTCTTGCTCGTCGTATACGATTTCCATCGCTCGACCACCAAGTACGTAAGAAGGACGTACAACCAGTGGGAAGCCGATTTCACGAGATTTCTCTACCGCTTGCTCCATTGTTGTTACTGTCGCGTTTTCTGGTTGTAGAAGACCAAGACGGTCAACAGCAACTTGGAAACGCTCACGGTCTTCTGCACGGTCGATTGCGTCTGGGCTAGTACCAATGATTGGTACGCCAGCAGCTTCAAGCTCACGAGCCAGTTTCAGTGGTGTTTGACCACCGTACTGAACGATAACGCCTTTTGGCTTCTCAACACGAACGATTGCTAGTACGTCTTCCAGAGTTACTGGTTCAAAGTACAGACGGTCAGACGTATCATAGTCTGTCGAAACTGTCTCAGGGTTACAGTTAACCATGATTGTTTCGTAGCCATCTTCACGTAGTGCTAGAGATGCATGTACACAACAGTAATCGAATTCAATACCTTGGCCGATACGGTTTGGACCGCCGCCTAAGATCATGATTTTCTCTTTGTCTGTTGGGTTCGATTCACATTCGTCATCGTAAGATGAGTACATGTAAGCCGTATCAGAAGAGAACTCAGCCGCACACGTATCTACGCGCTTGTAGACTGGGTGAATATCGTATTGGTCACGTAGACGACGAATTTCACTTTCAGCCACACCTAGAATCTTAGACAGGCGAGCATCAGCAAAACCTTTACGCTTAAGCTTCATTAGCTCGTCTTTATTCAGACCAGCAAAACCTTTCGCTTTAAGTTCTTGCTCTAGTTTTACGATGTCTTCGATTTGAACTAGGAACCAACGGTCAATTTGCGTTAGGTTGAATACACCATCAACTGACATACCAGCACGGAAAGCATCTGCGATGTACCAAATACGGTCAGAACCAGCTTCTTTAAGCTCATGGCGAATCGTCGTTAGAGCGTCAGGTGCATCTAGGTCGACCATTTCGTCAAAACCAGTTGCGCCAACTTCTAGACCGCGAAGTGCTTTCTGTAGAGATTCTTGTTGGTTACGACCGATAGCCATAACTTCACCAACCGACTTCATTTGAGTCGTTAGACGGTCGTTAGCACCTGCAAACTTCTCGAAGTTAAAACGAGGAATCTTAGTTACTACGTAATCGATTGTTGGTTCGAATGATGCTGGTGTTGCGCCACCAGTGATGTCATTCATTAGCTCGTCTAGCGTAAAGCCAACAGCCAGTTTCGCTGCAATCTTAGCGATTGGGAAACCTGTTGCTTTAGAAGCAAGTGCAGAAGAACGAGATACACGTGGGTTCATCTCGATGATAACCATACGGCCATCTTTCGGGTTAATACCAAACTGTACGTTTGAGCCACCCGTTTCAACACCAATCTCACGCAGTACCGCTAGAGAAGCGTTACGCATTAGTTGGTATTCTTTGTCTGTTAGCGTTTGAGCAGGAGCCACGGTGATCGAGTCACCCGTGTGAATACCCATTGGGTCAAAGTTTTCAATCGCACATACGATGATGCAGTTGTCGTTCTTGTCGCGAACCACTTCCATCTCGTACTCTTTCCAACCGATAAGTGACTCATCGATTAGAAGTTCGTTGGTTGGAGACAAGTCCAAACCACGACGACAAATTTCTTCAAATTCTTCTTTGTTATAAGCGATACCACCGCCTGTACCACCCATCGTAAACGATGGACGAATGATACAAGGGAAACCAACCATTTCTTGAACTTTGTAAGCTTCTTCCATCGTTTTCGCTGTATCAGCCGTTGGACACTCAAGACCAATCGATTTCATTGCTTTATCAAAACGAGAACGGTCTTCAGCTTTATCGATAGCGTCAGCAGTTGCGCCAATCATCTCTACGCCGAACTCTTCAAGTACGCCGTATTTTTCTAAATCTAACGCACAGTTAAGTGCAGTTTGGCCGCCCATTGTCGGTAGAACTGCATCTGGCTTCTCTTTAGCGATGATGTTACGAACCACTTCCCATTGGATAGGTTCGATGTAAGTCGCATCAGCCATGTCTGGGTCAGTCATGATTGTCGCTGGGTTCGAGTTTACAAGAATAACTCGGTAACCTTCTTCGCGAAGTGCTTTACAAGCTTGAGCACCAGAGTAATCAAACTCACATGCTTGACCGATAACAATCGGACCAGCACCTAGAATTAGAACACTTTTAATGTCAGTACGTTTTGGCATTATCTACTACTCCGGATTACGCTTTGTCTTGTTTGTTTGCAACAGACTGGTTAATTAATTCAATGAAGTGGTCGAATAACGGCGCTGCGTCTTCTGGACCTGGGCTCGCTTCAGGGTGACCCTGGAAGCTAAATGCTGGTTTGTCTGTACGGTGGATACCTTGTAGAGAACCATCAAATAGAGACTTATGAGTCGCTCGTAATGTCTCTGGAAGCGTATCTTCGTCAGCAGCAAAGCCGTGGTTTTGTGAAGTAATCATCACAACATCACGATCTAAATCTTTAACCGGGTGGTTTGCACCGTGGTGACCAAACTTCATTTTCACTGTCTTAGCGCCTGACGCAAGAGCAAGAATCTGGTGACCTAGACAGATACCAAAGATTGGTAAACCTTTTTCTAGGAACACTTTTGTTGCTTCAATTGCGTAAGTACATGGTTCTGGGTCACCAGGGCCATTTGAAAGGAAAACACCGTCTGGGTTCAGAGCAAGTACTTCTTCAGCAGAAGTTTCAGCAGGAACAACCGTTAGGCGGCAGCCGCGGTCAACAAGCATTCGTAAGATGTTTCGTTTTGCACCGAAGTCATAAGCAACAACGTGGTATGGCAATTCAGAGTCTGCTTTCGCTTCAGGAAGTCCACCCGTAAGCGTCCACGAACCTTGTTTCCATTGATACGCTTCTTTTGTTGTAACTTCTTTCGCAAGGTCCATACCTTTCAGGCCAGGGAATTCTTTTGCTTTAGCTAGAGCCAAAGCTTCGTCTAAATTTCCATCGTTTACTGAAGAGCCAGCTACGATACAACCGTTCTGTGCGCCTTTTTCACGAAGAATACGCGTCAGCTTACGAGTATCGATATCAGCGATACCAACAACGTTTTGCGACTTAAGGTAATCAGAAAGGGATTGTTCATTACGGAAGTTAGAAGCGATTAGAGGGAGATCGCGAATCACAAGGCCTTGAGCGTGGATTGAAGAAGATTCTTCGTCTTCGGAATTGGTTCCGGTATTGCCAATGTGAGGGTAAGTAAGGGTAACGATTTGTTGAGAATAGGAAGGATCAGTGAGGATTTCTTGGTACCCCGTCATCGAGGTATTAAAAACGACTTCACCAACTGCAGAACCTACAGCGCCAATGGCTTCACCGTGAAATACTGTCCCATCTTCTAGGACGAGTAGTGCTGACTTCTTCAAGACAACCTCCAGAAATAAAAATGCATTAAAATTGATTTAATTTGCAAATCTACCTTCCTGCAACACCAAAAACTGCGTGTTTATGGAAATTAGACAAATTGGCGGTATTTTAGTGATCTGCGTGATACGTGTCAACATTTAACGCAAAAGAAATTAAACATTTGTAAGAACTAATTCAATTTCCTTTACCAAAGCTTCAAAAGTTCAACTTTCATACTCAATTAATAGGAATATTACGATTTTCTAATTTTCACCCGTCATTTTAGCTAACCATAGAGTGCCAAAAATATCAGCGACAAAACGCAATCGATAAATACCAAGAGAAAACATAATAATTTAAAGATCTAAAACAAAAAACACACTAAGGCCTGCATAAATAGCATAAAAATAGAGGGAAAATGGCGATAAGAAGAAAGTAGAAGGAAGATTGTAGAAGAGAGATTATTAAGGAAAAGCCACCAAATAAAGAAAGCGCCGGCAATTGCCAGCGCATAAATATCTATTTATAGATCGTTTAAACCAAGGACGTCTGTCATGGTATAAAAGCCTGCTGGCTTATCATTTAGCCAAACAGCTGCCTTTATCGCACCATTAGCAAAGGTCATTCTATCCGTTGCTTTATGGGTAATTTCAACGCGCTCACCAATATCAGCAAACATTGCGGTATGCTCGCCAATGATGTCACCGGCACGGATTGTCGCAAAACCAATCTCATCTTTGGTACGCTCGCCCGTAATGCCTTCGCGTGACCATACAGCGACATCGTTTAGCTCATTGCCCATCGCACCAGCGATCGCTTCGCCCATACCAATCGCAGTACCTGACGGTGCATCGACTTTATGACGGTGATGAGCCTCTACGATTTCAACATCACAGTAATCGCCCATCACTTTAGCAGCCTTCTCTAACAGCTTAAAAACCAAGTTCACACCAACGCTATAGTTCGGTGCCATTACGATAGCCATCTCTTTTGAAGCCGCATCGATAACCTGCTTTTCTTCTTCAGAGAAACCCGTAGTGCCGATGATCAGTTTTTTACCGTGACGTTTACAAAGTTCAATATTCGCTAATGTGCTTACAGGTGCGGTAAAGTCGACGATCACGTCAAACTGTTCAATCGCTTTCGAAAGGTCATCAACTAGAGCCACATCAAAACGACCTTCACCGCATAACTCGCCGACGTCAACACCGACCAAAGATGATTCTGGACGTTCTGAACCAGCACCAACGCTTGCTTCTGAATTATGGTGAGCGGCTTTCACCAAGTTACGACCCATACGGCCAGCTGCTCCTGCAATTGCAATTCTTACCACTGCGAATATCTCCATTGTTTTGGTTACCGTTGCCACTTATCTCTTGCAGCAACGTTCAATCGATTAATCTCTTTAAACTAACAACAATCTCAAACTCAGGCTAGCAATTACGAAAACTCTTTTATTACTCGCTCTAAAATTGGCACGTTTGCTTCGGGGAAGGCGTATTGACTCAATGATTCAAGATCGACCCATTCACCTTGTTGACCTTCTTTACCATAAGGCTGTTGCTCGAATTCGGTCACAAGGATGAAATCAAACTTAAGTGACTTATCCGTATAGTCAAACTCAAGGTGTTCAAACAAAGTCTGTTCTGTCACCTTAATACCAATCTCTTCATCAAGCTCACGAGTCATTGCTTGTTCGATGGTTTCGCCCGCTTCAACCTTGCCACCTGGAAATTCCCAAAAACCGCCTTTGTGTTTATCGTCTGGGCGCTTAGTGATAAATACCTGTGACTTATCTTGATTGAAGATGATGCCCGCTACAATGTGGATTCTTTTCATATGATGGTGTTCCTTCTATGTCCCTAGCGTCATTCCCTACAATGAGGAACGAATTAGATAGGGAATCTGCTCTTTTGTTAGTTCGAAAGATCCCCGATTCGCTCGTCCCTCACTCTCGAGGATGACGCTATCGAAACCTTATTATTTTCACATACAAAAAGAGCCGCCTAAGCGACTCTTTTTATCAATAAGTTTGTGTGAAGCTAAGCTGTGACGTGGTAAGTGCAAGGAGGAGGCACGGAGCTTACGTTAGTAAGTGAGTACCTCCGACACTGCAATTATCCGTTACAGCGAAGGTTCACCAAACTTAGTCTATTTTACCGTGACACTGTTTGTACTTCTTACCACTTCCACATGGACATGGTTCGTTACGACCCACTTTACGCTCATCGCGTACTACCGTTTGTGGAGATGCCGCATCCGCTTCATCGTCAGCTAGCTGGTTTTCAGCCGTTGCATGTTGTGCTTGTGCACGACGCGCCGCTTGTTCAGCTTGAGCTTGACGTTGAGCTTCCATCTTTTCAACTTCTTCTTGTTGCTGAACACGAACTTTAGAAAGGATGGTCACAACGTCTGTTTTCAGTACATCTAGTAGGCCTTCAAACAGTTCAAACGACTCGCGCTTATACTCTTGTTTCGGGTTCTTCTGAGCATAACCACGTAAGTGGATACCTTGACGAAGGTGATCCATCGCAGCCAAGTGCTCTTTCCAAAGGCCGTCTAGCGTTTGTAGCATCACAGACTTCTCGAAGTTACGCAGTACTTGAGCACCAACCACTTCTTCTTTCTGTTTGTACGAATCAACCGCCATACCTAGGATACGCTCACGCAATGCTTCTTCATAAAGCTTGTCGTCTTCGTCTAACCAACCTTGAATATCAAAGTCTAGATCGAAATCATTTTTGAGACGATCTTGCAGACCTGCGATATCCCACATGTCTTCAAGAGACTGAGGAGCGATGTATTCATCAATAACTGACGCCAGTACATCTTCACGGTTGTGTTCAATCATCTCGCTGATGTCATCTGAGCTCATCAGTTCATCACGTAGCTCATAAACAACCTTACGTTGGTCATTGGCTACGTCATCGTATTCAAGAAGCTGCTTACGGATGTCGAAGTTGCGACCTTCCACTTTACGTTGAGCTTTTTCAATTGAGCGAGATAACATCTTAGATTCAATCGCTTCGCCTTCGTCCATACCACTTTGGATAAGACCAGCCATACGATCAGACGTAAAGATACGTAGTAGAGAATCTTCCATTGATAGGTAGAAACGAGAAGAACCCGCATCACCTTGACGACCAGAACGACCACGTAGCTGGTTATCGATACGGCGAGATTCATGACGCTCAGTACCAATGATGTGCAGACCACCTGACTCAAGTACTTTATCGTGAATGATTCTCCAATCAGCTTTGATCTTCTCGATCTGCTCTTTGGTTGGGTTCTCTATCTTCTCAAGTTGTGCCTGCCAGCTACCACCTAGCACGATATCGGTACCACGACCGGCCATGTTAGTTGCGATAGTTACCGCACCAGGCATACCAGCTTGTGCAACGATCTCAGCTTCCATTTCATGAAACTTAGCATTTAGAACGTTGTGCTTAATTTTTGATTTTTTCAATGCGTTAGACAGCAGTTCAGATTTCTCGATAGAAACTGTACCAACCAGTGATGGCTGACCAGCCGCTACACGGTCTTTGATGTCTTCAATGATCGCATTGAACTTGTCTTCTTCAGTACGATAAACCACATCTGGCATATCGTTACGAACCATAGGCTTGTTGGTTGGGATAACCACCGTTTCTAGGCCGTAGATAGACTGGAATTCGAACGCTTCTGTATCAGCAGTACCTGTCATACCTGACAGTTTTTCATACAGACGGAAGAAATTCTGGAATGTGATCGATGCTAATGTTTGGTTTTCATTTTGAATCTTCACACCTTCTTTAGCTTCAACAGCTTGGTGTAAACCTTCAGACCAACGACGACCTGGCATAGTACGACCAGTATGTTCATCAACGATAACCACTTCGCCTTCTTCAGTAACGATGTAGTCGACGTTTTTCTCAAACAATACGTGTGCACGAAGCGCAGCATTCACATGGTGCAATAGGCTGATATTGGTTGGAGAGTAAAGTGTGTCACCCTCTTCCATCAAGCCGTTTTTGACCATTAGTTCTTCTACAAACTCTTGACCGTTTTCAGTCAGGTGAACCTGTTTTGATTTTTCGTCCATGGTGTAGTGACCTTCACCACGGTACTCTTCTGAATCTTCTTTATCTTGACGCTCTAGAGAAGGAATTAGAGTGTTAATGCGCGTATAAAGGTCAGAACTATCTTCAGCGGGGCCAGAGATAATTAACGGAGTACGAGCTTCATCAATTAAGATTGAGTCAACCTCATCGACTACAGCAAAGAAGCGCTCACGTTGAACTCGGTCTTCAGCACGGAAAGCCATGTTGTCACGAAGGTAATCAAAACCAAACTCGTTGTTTGTTCCGTATAGGATGTCAGCTTGGTACGCTTCTTTTTTCTCTGGCGGAGCCATGTTTGCCACATTCACGCCAACAGTCATGCCAAGGAATTCAAATAATGGGCGGTTTGTTTCCGCATCACGCTTCGCTAGGTAATCGTTCACCGTTATTACGTGAACACCTTTGCTTGGTAGCGCGTTTAGATAAGCTGGTAGGGTTGCGGTAAGTGTCTTACCTTCACCAGTACGCATCTCTGCAATTTGGCCAGCATTTAGAACCATGCCACCAATCATTTGCACGTCAAAATGACGCATGCCGTAAACACGCTTCGACGCTTCACGTACCGTAGCGAATGCTTCAGGTAGAAGTTGATCTAACGATTCACCTTTATCTAAGCGCTCACGAAACTCAACCGTTTTTGCTTTTAGTTCATCGTCTGAAAGAGCTTCAAACGTTGGTTCGAAGTTATTAATTTCTTTTACAATTTTTCTAAGGCGGCGCAGTGTTCTGTCATTGCGACTGCCAATTACCTTTGTCAGCAGCTTAGTAATCATGTGCTTGGAATCTCTTCGTTCTCAGATCGTCCGCGATCTATTTTAAATGCCGTCAGTCTCTACTAGCTATAAACTAGTCTTTAGTTACTAACCAAGGATACTGAGATAAATCTAGTATCTTTGATATTGTACTTGAGAGTAGAGTTTTCAAGGCTTCAGTTAAAATTAATGCCCTCTAGTGTAAGTAATTTTCACACCAACGACCATTTATAACCCCATTTGTTTGATGTGCTTGGTACTTTTCTTTCTAATTGTTGATGGATTAGCCAGACTGTAGCCAAATACTAGGCAACTTTTAAATACTGACGACACTGTATCTGGAAAATAGATACAAAAAAACCAGGTCAATGACCTGGTTTTCAAAATCTTATATTGTCGTAAACAACAATTACGCTAGAACCATTCCTGGTTCAGCAAACGCAACAGGAGAGCCAACCTCTTCTTCGAATGTTGCCCATTCCCAAGCTTCTGCATCAGCAAGTACTGCGCGTAGTAGTTGATTATTTAGGCCGTGACCTGATTTGTATGCACGGAATTCACCAATAATAGCGTGTCCACACATGTAAAGGTCACCAATCGCATCTAGCACTTTATGCGTTACGAACTCGTTTTCGAAACGTAGACCTTCTTCATTAAGAATTCGGTATTCGTCTAGTACGATTGCGCAATCAAAGCTACCACCCAAACACAAGTTTTGTGATTGTAGGTATTCAATATCACGCATGAAGCCGAAGGTACGAGCACGAGAAATTTCTTTCACAAAGCCTTGTGAAGAAAAATTAAACAACAGGTGCTGTTCATCAGATTCAATTGCTGGATGGTTGAATTCGATTTCGAAGTCCATACGGAAGCCGTTAAATGGCACAAACTCTGCCCACTTATCGCCATCTTCAAAACGGATTGGCTTTTTGATTCGAATAAAACGTTTCGCTGCATTCAGTGTTTCTACACCCGCTTGTTGTAGCAAGTATACGAATGGGCTTGCGCTACCATCCATAATTGGGATCTCTGGTGCATCGACTTCAACAATAATGTTGTCGATACCCATACCCGCTAGAGCTGCGTTAAGGTGTTCCACTGTAGAGATACGTACGCCTTCGTCATTAACAAGAGCAGTACATAACATAGTGTCACGAACTGACGCTGGATCAGCTGGGAAATCTACAGGTGGATTTACATCTGTACGACGATAAACAATACCTGTATTTGCAGCTGCCGGGCGAAGAGTAAGTGTGACTTTACGACCAGAGTGGAGACCCACACCAGTTGTTTTCACAATTTCTTTCAGAGTACGTTGTCTGATCATCTGCTTGCCTCGTTATCAGTGCTACAAATCACGGTCAGTATTTACCGACCGCGAATTTTACCATTAATTCGACGATAGTCAAACTTTGGGTATTTGTTAATCAGCCTGACGTCGTAAGAATGCCGGAATATCTAAGTATCCACTCTCTTTCTCAGCTTTAGGTGCTGCACTTTGGCTAGCGCCTGTACCTGAAGAAACAGGTGACGTTGTTGGCTGCGGCTTAACTTGAGGTTTTACCTCAGTTTTTTCTTGCAATGGTTGTGCCACTTTATCTTCCACTTTTGGTGCAGTTTGAGCCGCTACCTGTGGTTGAGGAGTTGGTGCAACCTTAGCTTTACCACCAGCAACTAGTGTAATGTCTGGTTTTTTCTCTGTGCCGATACCTGTTGCTACAACAGTTACACGGATTTCATCCGTCATATCAGGGTCTAGAGATGTACCAATCACAACTGTTGCGTTATCAGATGCGAATGCCTTAACTGTATTACCTACTGTTTCGAATTCATCTAAGCGCATATCTAGGCCAGCTGTGATGTTCACAAGAACGCCACGAGCACCAGCTAGGTCGATGTCTTCTAGTAGTGGGCTAGAAATTGCCGTTTCAGCAGCTTCTTCAGCACGGTCTTCGCCTTTTGCGATACCGCTACCCATCATTGCATGACCCATCTCTGACATTACGGTGCGAACATCCGCGAAATCGACGTTAATCATACCTGGGCGAGTAATTAGCTCAGCGATACCTTGTACAGCATTTTTAAGTACATCATTTGCACTTGCGAAAGCTTCTAGCAGAGTGACACCGCGGCCAAGTACCTTAAGTAGCTTTTCATTTGGAATCGTAATTAAAGAATCCACATGCTTAGAAAGCTCTTCGATACCTTGCTCAGCAAACGCTAAACGCTTTTTGCCTTCGAAGCTAAATGGCTTAGTTACAACAGCAACCGTTAGCACACCCAGCTCTTTCGCAACTTCAGCAATAACTGGAGCAGCACCTGTACCCGTACCACCGCCCATACCAGCTGCGATAAATACCATATCGGCGCCAGTTAGAACTTCTTTAATTCTTTCTCGATCTTCGAGAGCTGCATCACGGCCTACTTGTGGGTTTGCACCAGCGCCCAAACCTTTAGTGATATCACCACCAATTTGGATCACGCTGCTAACGCTTGTTTTACGAAGTGCTTGTGCATCAGTGTTAACACTGATGAATTCTACACCTTCGATTGATTCACGCACCATGTGCTCAACAGCGTTACCGCCACCGCCACCAACTCCAACGACTTTAATTACTGCATCGTCAGACATTTCCATCATCGGTTCAAACATGTGTTATCTCCGTTTTTTCCTGCAACTCAGGTTAAAACTCTTTTTGTATCCAATTACGCAATTTACCAAATAAACCAGACATAGAAGGTGCTGAACGCTTAGGTTCGCTGTAATCACCTTCATCGCTGATCTGACAATCTCTTGCGTAATGAAGTAAACCAACCGCCGTAGAATGATACGGCTCTTTAACATAGTCGGTTAAACCACTAACTTCTAACGGCTTACCAACTCGAACTTGATTGCGGAAAACACGTTCCGCACACTCTACCAATCCGTCAATTTGTGCCGCTCCACCAGTGAGAACGACGCCAGCTGCAAGGTGGTGTTTAATACCTTCATCTCGTAGCTGTAATTGAACCGTATCAATAGTTTGGTTAACGAGCCCCATAAGTTCAGTGTAACGTGGTTCAATCACTTCCGACAAAGTTTGTCTTTGCAAACTTCTCGATGGACGGCCACCTACACTAGGGACGTTAACAGAATCATCCTTGCTTACGAGTTCACTCAGAGCGCAACCATGGTTTACTTTTATCTCTTCAGCATCGCTCACTGGAGTGCCAAAAGCGAAGGCAATATCACTGGTTACTGCATTTCCTGCGTAGGAAAAGACTTCTGTGTGTCGCAGTGCGCCGCCAGTCCAAATGGAGATATCCATCGTACCAGCACCAATATCAACAACACAGACTCCAAGCTCTCTCTCGTCGTCAGTAATTACCGCATTACTTGAGGCAAGTCCTGAAAACACGATTTGTTCTACAGTGAGACCACATCGTTCAACAGCTTTAATAATGTTTCTCGCCATGTCGCTATGGCAAGAAATTAGGTGAACACTGACTTCCATTCGAACACCAGATAAACCAAGTGGGTTCTTAATCCCTTCTTGATAATCAATGGTAAATTCTTGTGGGATCACGTGCAGAATTCTCTGCTCATCACCTATTTTAATTGATTTCGCGGTATGGATCGCTCGATCCATATCGTCTTGAGACACTTCTTCATCAGAGATAGTGCCCATGCCTTTTTCAATTCGGCTTGCGATATGTTTACCCGATAGCGAGATAAATACATTGCTGATTTGGCATTCCGCCATCAACTCTGCTTGATCAATAGCTCGCTGAACCGACTTAACTACCGACTCTAGGTCGTTTACACCACCTTTATCCATACCTCTGGATGGGCTTTGCCCAGAACCAATGATATTGATTTGACCATCAGGCAATATTTCACCAACTAGAGCTGATATGGTCGCAGTGCCTATATCAAGACCAACGATTATGTTGTCATCTGCGGTCTTAGTCATCTGTACTCTCTTCTAACTCTTGCTCTGGAAACCAGCCTACAGCGGCTCCCGTATCGTACCTGAGGTCGATGTAGCTCACTTGATTCGCCTTACTACCTAATTCGTTGTAAAGCGAAATAAAGCGCTCAACACGCTCATCTAAAAAATCTTTACCTAATTCTAAACGAATACCGTTGTCTAGAATGATTTGCCAGGCGCGACGCTCATTGAGAACTAGCGAAGTAACGGTTAGCCCTAGGCTGTTAATTAAAGGCGTTATCTGTCGCCACTTTTCAATCACTTGTTGGCTAGTGCCATCTGGACCGTAAAGTTTAACTCTATCACCCTTCAAAAGGCCAATATCACCATTAAACACCTGACCATCTTCATTCAACAGCATATTGCCATTCCAGATAGCTGTCGCATGATACTCAGTCAAAAATACTTTTATTGTGTCTGGCCACTGCTTACGAATCGAGACCACAGAAACCCAAGGCAACGCTTCTAAACTGTGTTGCAACACGCCAATATCTTGAGACATGAATGTTCCAATATGCTCTAGCTCGCTAAAGGCATGTTGAACATCACCAGCGGTTACATAAGTTAAGTCGCCTTGCAGTACTATTTTGGAGAGAGGCAATCGCTGATCGTCCCACATCCAAGTCAGTGTGGTATAGAAAAGAAATCCAATGAATAGCAATACCATGACAAAAAAAGACCCGCCTAAGGCGTGTTTCTTGAGCGACGGTAAACTGAATAGGTGGCGGTTTTCGCTAAAAGTACTTTCTACCAAAGCCCGCATTCCCTGTCGTTGGTTCGCAATTCTATTCCCTATCTTCGTAATAGAGGTAAAAGCACTTACTTTAACCTATGAATTATACTGAGCAAAACTAAACTATCAAACGTTGATAATAAGATTTTTGGTCAATTTTAGGTCAATCGCAAGAAGTGAGCGATTGACCACAGTCTGTAGACAGTATTCTGTTACGCGTTCTGCATCTTATTAATGTCTAACTGCAATGATTCCAACTGCTTCGCTACACGGCCAACGTCGCCCGCACCCTGCGTTAAAACAAGGTCACCACCTTGAATGACGTTGGCTAAAGCCGATGGCAGTGCGTTGATATCGGCAACAAAGATTGGATCTATCTTACCACGCCCGCGAATAGTTCGACTTAATGAACGCCCATCAGCCCCTGCAATTGGTTTCTCACCTGCAGAATAAACATCTAATAGAATAAGTACATCAACTTGCTCAAGAACATTCGCAAAATCATCATATAGATCACGAGTACGGCTGTAACGGTGCGGTTGGAAGATCATAACAAGACGCTTATCAGTCCAACCACTTCGTGCTGCTTGAATGGTTACGTCCACCTCGGTTGGGTGATGACCGTAATCATCAACCAGCATTGCAACGCCTTTACCTGTTTCGTACTCACCTAGATGATCGAAACGACGACCAGTACCTTCGGTTCCCGCCATCGCTTTTAGAATCGCTTCATCGCTAATGTCATCTTCTGTTGCAACAGCAATCGCAGCTGAGGCATTCAATGCATTGTGACGACCCGGAATGTTTAACGTGATATCAAGGTTAGCTTTACCTTCACGTACCACCGTGAACTTGCCTTGCTGGCCTTCTTGCACGTAGTTCTGAATACGAATATCCGCATCTTCTGAGAAACCGTAAGTAATCACTTGGCGGCTAACCTGAGGAATAAGCTCACGCACTACAGGATCATCAACACACATCACAGCCTGACCGTAGAATGGTAGGTTGTGTAAGAAATCAATAAACGTCTGCTTCAGCGTTTCAAAATCGCCGCCGTAAGTGTCCATATGATCCGCTTCAATGTTAGTGACGATACTAACCATTGGTTGCAGATGTAAGAATGACGCATCACTTTCATCAGCTTCAGCGATAAGAATACGGCTCGAACCTAAACGTGCGTTAGTACCTGCACTTTTCACCAAACCACCGTTTACGAAGGTTGGATCTAGGCCTGCTTCAGAGTAAATCTGTGTCACTAGCGCAGTCGTGGTTGTTTTACCGTGTGTACCTGCCACAGCAATGCCGTGACGAAAACGCATCAGCTCAGCCAGCATTTCAGCACGACGAACGATCGGTGTGCGCGCTTCACGAGCAGCAATAATTTCTGGGTTTTCTTCGTTGATAGCGGTTGAAACCACCACAACACTTGCATCGGCAACGTTACTTGCTTGGTGACCAACGTAAACAGTAGCCCCCTTGCTAACTAAGCGTTCTGTCACTGGGTTTTGAGCAATATCAGAACCTGTGATCTGGTAGCCTTCATTAAGCAAGACTTCAGCAATCCCGCTCATTCCGGCACCACCAATACCAATGAAGTGGATAGATTTAACACGGCGCATCTCTGGCACCATTGCACGGATTTGCGCTAAGTCTTGGGTATGTTCAATCGTCATCAATTCAATCTCATTATTTTGCTAAAGCTTTAATCGCTTCAGCGACAGTCACATCAGCATCAAGCTTGGCAGCTTGACGAGCTTTTGTTGCCATCATTTTTAATTCATTTCTATCAAGCTGCGCGATAGTGTTCGCGAGCTTATCAGCCGTCAGTTGAGGCTGTTCAATCATTAACGCTGCGCCACATTCGACTAAATGATCGGCATTCAACGCTTGTTGTCTGTCTTTGTGCATAAACGGAACGAAAATAGAACCCACACCAGCTGCAGACACTTCAGATACGGTTAATGCACCAGAGCGACACACTAATAGATCTGCCCACTCATAAGCTTGCGCCACATCATCAATAAATTCAGTCACTTGAACATTATCTACAGAATGTGATTTGTATTGTTCAATCACTTGCTGTTGATTGTTCTTACCTGCTTGATGCACCACAGTGAAACCTTCACCAAGCTGCGCCATCGTTACTGGCAAGGTATAGTTCAGGATTTTTGCGCCCTGGCTACCGCCCATAACCAAGATGCGGATGTCACCATCACACTCAGCCATGCGTTGCTCGGGGTCAGCTAAGGCAACAACATCTTCGCGTACCGGGTTACCCACCACTTCTGCGGTAGGAAACGCACCAGTAAAAGCTTGGAAAACCTTTTTAGCAATCTTAGACAGCCATTGGTTGGTTAAACCTGCCACTGCATTTTGTTCATGTAGAACCACTGGAATACCAGATAACCAAGCCGCGATACCACCCGGGCCACTGACGTAACCACCCATGCCAAGCACCACATCAGGTTGCCATGCTTTAATATGTCGTCTGGCTTGAAGTATGGCATTAATAATCTGGAACGGCGCTTTAATTAGCTTGCTAATGCCTTGACCTCTCAGGCCTTTCACCTTAATGAAGTCGATCTCAATACCATGCTTTGGCACCAGATCCGCTTCCATTCGGTCCGCAGTTCCTAACCAGCGAATTTCCCAACCTTGTTGCTGAAGCTTTTTCGCCACCGCTAACCCAGGGAAAACGTGACCGCCAGTACCACCAGCCATCACTAAAAGTTTTTTGTTTTGTTTCATAACGTTAGATTCTTATTCTACTAATTCGTTTTGATTGTCGGCTTGTTCTTTTTGTTGCACTCGGCATTCATGATCGATACGCAGCAGCATAGAAACCGCTACTGACATCACGATAAGGCTTGAGCCACCGTAACTGATCAGCGGTAAGGTTAACCCCTTGGTCGGAACAATACCTGAAGCGGCACCGACATTAACAAGCGTCTGAAAAGCAAACCAAATACCAATGCCAAACGCCAGATAACCGCTGAACACTTGGTCGTTTTCGAAAGCTTTTTTGCCAATAAAAATAGCTTTAAAAACCAAACTAAAGATCAGCATCAACACTAAGGTTACGCCAACAAAACCCAACTCTTCAGCCAGTACAGCAAAAACAAAATCGGTGTGTGCTTCAGGTAGGTACTCGAGTTTTTGAATTGAATTACCAAGCCCTTGCCCCATCCAATCACCACGACCGAACGCCATCAATGATTGAGTTAGCTGATAACCACTACCAAACGGGTCACTCCAAGGTTCCCAGAATGACGTAACACGTCGAACACGATAAGGCTCAATAACAATCAATCCCACAACGGCAGCAATACCTGCCACCATTAAGGCTATAAATTGTGACAGCTTAGCACCTGCGATAAATAACATGCCAAACAAGGTAACCAACATTACGACAACGGTACCCAAATCGGGCTGGCCAAGTAGCAACACCGCAAAGGCACCGAACACCATGATCGGTTTACCAAAACCACCGAAGAAGGTTTTTCTCACTTCATCCTGTTTACGAACCAAATAGCCCGCCATAAAGATAAACAGAGATAACTTAGCGACTTCAGCAGGTTGTAAATTAAACAGCCCGAGAGGAATCCAACGTGAGGCACCGTTAACCGACTTACCGACGGCTAACACCACCACTAGCAAAAAGAAGGATAAGCCCAATAGGTACATACTGTATTGAAACCAGCGTTTCATCGGGATTTGTAACATTACGCTGGATACACCTAACGCTAACACCAGGAAAATGGCGTGGCGGAACATGAAGTGAAACGGCTGATCGGTTAAACGAGCACTGATTGGGAACGAAGCCGACGTTACCATTACCAAGCCCGTCAGCATCAGTCCAAGAGCAATCCATACCAACTGACGATCGTAGAGCGCCTCTGGTGTGGCACGGTTAAGCCATTGCCAAATAGATTGATTAATCTCTTTCACTCTTTGCACTGAATGTTAGTCCTTCAACACGTTAGGCATATTCATGAGCAAGTTCAGTGAACGCATCACCTCTCGCCATGAAGTTATTAAATTGATCGAAGCTTGCACATGCAGGAGACAACATCACCATGTCACCCGACACCAATTGTGCAGAGATACTCTCGATAATGTCACGCATGGTATCAAACGTCTTAGCCGATGGATGTAATGGCATAAATTGCGCAGCATCTTCACCGAAGCAACACAGTTGTACGCGGTCTAGTTGCGCCAACACGGGGTTAAGCTCGCTAAAGTCAGCACCTTTGCCCACACCTCCGACTAAGAGATACAAAGTACCTTGGTATTCTAATCCCGACAGAGCCGCTAATGTACTGGCTACGTTGGTCGCTTTCGAGTCGTTAACCCATTTAATTTCGCGTTTGTCAGCCACTACTTGGCAACGATGCGTCAAACCATTGTAGGCTTTCAAAGCTTCAAGACTTTTGCTGTAATCGATACCGACTTGCTTAAGCAGTGCTAAAGAGACTAAAGCATTCGCCACATTATGACGTCCAACCAATGTTAAATCTTGACTAGGAAGTACAGGCTTGCTGTTGTCTATTAGCCATTCGGTACCATCAATCGTCGCTACACCAAACTCTTGGTCATCAAGTCCAAATGTCACCAATGACATCGTTTGATCAGGATAAGTCTCTTTGTCTTCGCGGTTTACGATCGCACACTGAGCGTTATTAAAAATTCTCAATTTAGCGTCACGGTAATCGGCCATGCCTTGATAGCGATCCATATGATCTTCTGACAGGTTCAAAAAGGCTGCTGCTGCAAGGTTTAGACTGGACGTTGTCTCTAGCTGAAAGCTTGAAAGCTCAAGGACATATAAATCGGCATCAAGCTCAAGAAGATCCAAGGCAGGAATACCGATGTTGCCACCAACGCCAACGTTAAGACCAGCAGCTTTAGCAAGCACACCCGTTAGATCGGTCACCGTACTCTTGCCATTGGAACCTGTGATAGCCACGACGGGTTTGTCTACCGCCCAACCAAAAAGTTCAATATCGCCAACAACCGGAATACCCGCTTGAATAACATCTTGTATTTCAGGGGTCGCTAAGGCGATACCTGGGTTAGCAACCACTAAATCAGCTTCCGCTAACCATTGGCTATTCCAACTTCCAGAATGCAGCTCTACCGATTCAGGCAAAGATTCTTTTCCTGGTGGTAGCTCTCGCGTATCAATTACCTTCACATGCGTATGAGGTTGATATTTTACGAGATGTTTAACGACAGAGAGCCCGGTAATACCGAGCCCCACAACCACTACATTTTGAATATTTTGCCAATGTTCCATTTAAACAAGATGCTCTTAATAGTTTTAAAGAGCCTCTCATTAAGAGGCTCAGATAGGATTAACGAACTTTCAGCGTTGCTAAGCCAACCAGTACTAATACCATTGAGATGATCCAAAAACGCACGATGACACGTGGCTCCGGCCAACCTTTCAGTTCATAGTGGTGGTGAATTGGTGCCATGCGGAAAATACGCTGACCGCGCAATTTGTAAGAGCCAACTTGCAGTATCACTGACAAGGTCTCCATTACAAACACACCGCCCATGATAACCAATACCAACTCTTGGCGAACTAACACAGCGATCACACCCAGAGCACCACCAAGCGCTAGTGAGCCAACATCGCCCATGAATACTTGTGCAGGATAAGTGTTGAACCATAGAAAACCAAGTCCAGCACCTACGATAGCAGTACATACCACAACCAGCTCGGAGGTGTATGGGATGTATGGAATGTGTAAGTATGACGCAAAGTTAACGTTACCGGTCGCCCAAGCAATTACAGCAAAACCAGCCGCAACCATAACCGTTGGCATAATGGCCAAGCCGTCTAGGCCGTCTGTTAGGTTTACCGCGTTACTGGTTCCCACAATAACAAAGTAAGTTAGTACGATATACAGTAAACCAAGTTGTGGCATCACATCTTTAAAGAAAGGAACAACCAATTGAGTTGCTGCAGTATCGTGCCCGTGAGCATACAGAGCAAACGCCACGACTAACGCAATTGCTGATTGCCAGAAGTACTTCCAGCGAGCGATCAAACCATCGGTGTTCTTACGAACGACTTTACGGTAGTCATCAACAAAGCCAACCGCGCCATAACCAGCAAGTACAACTAATACAGCCCAAACATAAGGATTCGAGAGATCAGCCCACATCAATACCGTAATAATGATCGCAGCAAGGATCATCACACCGCCCATGGTTGGCGTGCCACGTTTGCTGAAATGAGATTCAGGGCCGTCATTACGAACAACTTGGCCAATTTGTAGCATTTGCAGACGCTCAATTAAACGAGGTCCCATCCACAGTGACAGACATAACGCCGTCAAAATACTCGCGATTGCACGAAACGATAAGTATTCGAACAAACGGAAAAAAGAAAAGTGTGGCTGTAGTAGCTCTGCAAGCCAAATTATCATGAAAAGTTCTCCTTTAAAGCAGCGGCTATTTTACTCATTCCTGCACTATTCGCGCCTTTTACCAATAAGGTATGTGACACGCTTTCTGGCAAGCTTAGGTGCTGCTCTATGTGCGCGATCATCGCTTGATGCGTTGTAAAGTGGGTACCATTACAGACCTCACTAATCACCTTGGTATCATCACCGTAAGTAAGTACATGCTCAAAAGCGAATGGGGCAGCATATTCACCGACTTGACGGTGAAGTGCAAGGCTTTCATCGCCTAATTCAGCCATATTACCTAAAATTAACCAACGTTGACCTTTGAAGCTCGAGAGTAGCTTCGCTGCCGCCTTCATTGCTGGCACGCTGGCGTTGTAACTGTCATCTATGAGTTTGATATTCTGACTTAATTGTTGAACCTCAACTCGCCCTTTGACAGAGATCAGATTCGCTAAACCATTTTTCACCTCATCAAGCGAGGCTCCAAATTGGATGCTCAACGCTGCAGCTGCTAATGCATTCGCTACGTTATGTTGACCGATGATACCAAGCTCAACAAATATGGACCCTTGAGGTGTCTGCATATCAAAGCACGCTTCACCTTGCTCATTGATGCAAATATTCTTGGCAAAATAATCCGCCTTGCTGTCGCTTTCTGAAAATGTCAGCACGCTTTTATCTGCAAGCACGTCATTCCAAAAGTCACCACCGTTGCTCTCTAGATTAACAATAGCAGTATCATCAACAGCAAGCCCCTGAAAGATTTCACCTTTCGCTTGTTTCACACCATTGATAGACCCAAAGCCTTCTAAGTGCGCTGCAGCTACGTTATTAACTAACGCCACCTGTGGTTTCACAAGCTGCGTGGTATAGGCAATTTCACCAATGTGGTTCGCGCCCAGTTCTATCACGGCATAGTCGTCATTTGCTTCACTGCGCAGCAAGGTTAATGGCACTCCAATATCATTATTGAAGTTACCTGCGGTAAACAACACCTTGCCACGTTGCTGCAGAATGCTTGCCACCATCTCTTTAACCGTCGTTTTACCACAACTGCCTGTAATCGCCATGGTTGGCACGTTACACTGTTTGTGGATCCAAGCACTTAGCTGACCTAAAGCAAGTTTAGTGTCTTCAACAACCACCTGAGTAATATTTAGGTCAAGTTTTCGTTCGACTAACAACGCGCTCGTATTAGCCTCTACCGCTTGATGACAAAAGTCATGCGCATCAAAGCGTTCGCCAACAAGAGCAACAAACAGTGCGCCCTCTTCAACGGTTCGAGTGTCAGTAGAAACCGCATTAATAACACTATTGCTCGACTTGCCAGCCTCAATCAGCTGACCGCTCACCGCTGAACAAATCTGCTCGAGTGATACATCAATCATTATGAAATACCTAAAAGTTGTAGCGCAGACTCTCGATCTGAGTAATGGATCGTTTCGTCTTTCAATACTTGGTAATCCTCATGGCCTTTACCAGCCAAAAGAATAATGTCATTACAGCCGGCCTGTTCTAGGGCAAACTTAACCGCTTGATAGCGATCGTGCTCGACGAATGCAGATTCTGGTTCGCTTAAGCCAGCTAGCATGTCTTTAACAATCAGTGCAGGATCTTCGCTGCGAGGGTTGTCATCTGAAATAATAATTTTGTCGGCGAACTGCTCTGCCGTTACCGCCATCATTGGGCGCTTACCTGTGTCGCGATCGCCACCACAGCCGAAGATAGCCCACAGCTTTCCTGAGCAGTGTACACGCAGTGCAGCCAATGCTTTTTCTAGAGCATCTGGCGTGTGCGCGTAATCGACAACGACTTTTGCTTTGCTCGGAACTTGAAACAGTTCCATACGACCAATAACAGGTTGAAGCTGAGGCGCGGTGTCGACCAAGGTTTGCTTGTCGATGCCCAATGAAAGCAAAGTCGCGAAAGCAACCAGTACGTTTGATGCGTTGAACTGACCAATCAATGGAACCGAAAGATCACCTTGCCCCCAGGTACCATCGAAAGAGAGCTTAATCCCAGTTTCTGCATAGGCGACATCAGATGCCCATACCGATTGTTGATAGCCCGTTAGCGGTGACAGCGAAACGGCTATGGCATTGGACAAATCTGACATCCACGCTTTGCCGACTTCATCATCCACATTGATCACTGCATGTTTGCATTTGTGTTGAGTAAACAGGCTTTTCTTAGCCAATGCGTACTCTTCCATCGTGCCGTGGTAATCAAGGTGATCACGACTCAGGTTAGTGAACACACCAACCTCAAAATCCAACGCTTTTACTCGGCCTTGAACCAAACCATGAGAAGAGATTTCCATCGCGGTATAAACTGCACTTTCCTCAGCCAACTCGCTCAGTGTGCGTTGTATTTCAATCGCGCTGCCTGTGGTATTAGCCGCTGTTTTTAGGTTATCTAAGAAGCCATTACCCGTGGTGCCCATTACCGCCGAACGCTGGCCGACCAAATCAAGCCACTGAACAATCAATTGGGTGATGGTGGTTTTGCCATTGGTACCGGTAACACCAATCAACTTAGTCGCTTGAGAAGAATAAACTCGGCCAGCCAGTTCAGAGAGAATTGAATTTAGCTCAGATACATAAACAACAGGAACAGCATTTAACCACTCAACCAAGCCATGAGTTTTGTCATCACTCGCTTGTGCAATGACAGCTTTCGCACCTTGAGCGACGGCTTTGTCGATAAAGCGACGACCATCAATGGCATGTCCAACAATGGCAACAAAAATATCGCCTTCCTTGATTGCACGGCTATCCAACTCCAATTGCTCAACAGCAATCGCATCTAGCTCAAGTGAACTAAAGTCCCCCCAAGGAGAAAGTAAAGATGACAGCGTGAGGCTATTACTCATATTGAATCCTGATTGGCTCTATTCTTGAAACTTGTTTTCATCAGCAGGGACATTGAGTATTTGCAGTGCACCCTTCATGATTTCAGAAAAGACGGGGGCAGCAACTGAACCACCATAGTAAAGGTCACCTTGCGGCTCATTGACTACGACAACCAGAGCTACTCTTGGATCGCTGACTGGAGCAAAACCCGACGTTATAGCAATATACTCATCACTATAGCCACCCGCAGCGGCTTTACGAGATGTACCCGTTTTTGCCGCAACTCGATAACCCGGAACAGCGGCTCTGGTTGCAGTTCCGCCCTTTTGAGTCACGCCTTCTAACATTTGCAATACCATCTCTGCATTTTCACGTTTGATGATCTGCTTTGAGAAGTCTTGGTCGTTGCTTTTAATGATATGAATCGGTTCATACATGCCTTTGTTGGCTAACGTTGCGTAAGCATGAGCCAACTGAAGCGGGGTCACAGATAAGCCATAACCAAACGATAGCGTCGCGATTTCGAACTTGGACCAACGGCGACGGTTAGGGAAAATACCACTCGTTTCACCCACAAGATTTAGCCCAGACATTTCGCCTAAACCAACCGAACTGTACATACCAAGTAACGCTTCAAGTGGCATATCAAGCGCCAATTTCGCAACGCCGATGTTACTTGATTTTTTAAGGATCAAGGCTAAATCAGCCTTGCCCACTTTAGAGGTATCACGTACTCGGCTACCTCCAATTTGCATGATGCCATTACCCGTATCAATAATAGATTTCGCATCAGCTGTACCATTTTCTAATGCGGCGAGCACCACAAAAGGTTTCACTGTTGAGCCGGGCTCCATAGCATCGGTCAGCACGCGGTTTCGCATTTTAAAGCTTTGTAAATCAGAGCGGTTGTTCGGGTTGTAAGACGGTGCATTGACCATGGCTAACACAGCGCCCGTTTTCACATCGAGTAATACTGCAGAGCCTGAGGTCGCTTTATGATCGGCCACCGCTTGCTTAATCGCTCGATAGGCTATCGCCTGCAGTCGTTGATCGATGGTGAGTTCTAGTGGTTTGCCTTCTTCGCGTTCTTCTAACGCAATGTTTTCGACAACGCGTCCGTAGCGGTCTTTACGAATCGTTCGCTTGCCTGCTTCGCCCGTAAGCCATTTATCGTAACTGCGTTCAACCCCTTCCAGGCCGTGCCCATCAATTCCGGTCACACCGATAAGGTGTGCACTGACTTCACCAGCAGGGTAGTAACGTCGAGATTCCGCTTTTAGGCCCACACCCACCAGCTTAAGTTCACGGATATACTTAGCCATCGCAGGGCTAACTTGTCTTTGTAGATAAATAAATCGACGGGATTTATTGCTAGAGATCTTATCGATCATCGATTGTCGCTGTAGGCCAAGTACATCGGCTAACGCATACCAACGATCAATCTCGGCCATGCCATTTTTATCGAAAATCGTTTTTGGGTCGGCCCATACAGCTTCAACGGGAACACTCACAGCAAGCGGCTCGCCATTGCGGTCAGAGATAATACCGCGAGCAGAAGGAATAGCCTTAACACGCACTGAGCGAAGATCGCCCTGACGAATTAAGTTATCGGGTTCAATGATTTGGATGTAAGCCACACGGCCAACGAGTGCAGCAAAGGCTAGAAACACGAAAGCAATAACAACGTTGAAACGCCATTTAATAAGAATTGGATCCAAATCCTTTTCGCTCTTCACTCGCTCTTTCGTTGATTCATTAACGGTTTTTGCGGGTGTTTTTTCCTTTTTACCGGTCATTTCAGTGTGATCACAACTTCTTTGTCGGAGTCTGGACGTTTCATGTCTAGCTCTCTTTTTGCCGATGCTTGAACGCGGCTGTGTTCTGCTAGCGCCGTCTCTTCAAGCATTAAATTTCGCCACTCATCATCAAGTTGTTCCCGCTCCACCAATGCCATGTCTTTTTGCGTAATCGCCTGACGTGATACATGTGTCGTAAGAACGACCCCCATCGCACTCGCAAAGATGCAGATAAGAAGCCCCAATGGGACTTTGCCCACGGAGATCAAATCAAAAAAGATTATCTTGGCTAAGTTGGGTTTGGAGGTCTTCATTGACTATAGCTTTTCTGCGATTCGTAGTACTGAACTACGCGAACGAGTATTCTCATCCACTTCATCTTTAGAAGGCTTAATTGCTTTACCAATTGGTTTCAGATCGGCACTGCCTAGCGCTTTGATCTGCTCTTCAGTTAGTGGCAGGCCATGTGGTACTTGCGGTCCTTGGCTCTCTTTACGGATAAAGCGCTTCACCATACGGTCTTCAAGCGAGTGGAAACTGATAACAGAGATACGACCTTGAGGAGCTAGAATGCTTGCCGCGCCTTTCAGTGCTGTATCGATCTCTTCTAGTTCACTGTTAATGTAGATACGGAATGCTTGGAAAGCACGTGTTGCTGGGTGTTTTTTCTCTTTGAAGCTTTTTGGAGCGACATCAGAGATAAGCTTAGCCAACTGGCCAGTGCGCGTTAGCGGTTCGTTCTCTTCATTCTCTTGATAAGCAATGATGCCTTTCGCGATACGACGAGCGTGTTTGTCTTCACCGAACTCACGAATAACCCATGTGATGTCATCAAGATCCGCTTCAACTAACCACTGAGAAACAGGAATCCCCGTTGTTGGGTCCATACGCATATCAAGCGGGCCATCTTTCATAAAACTAAAGCCACGCTCAGCGTCATCTAGCTGTGGTGAAGAGACACCTAAATCCAGCAATACGCCATCCACTTGACCGACTAAGTCATAACGCTCTGCATATTCAGCCATACCTGAGAACGGGCCATGAATAATCGTAAAACGAGGGTCATCAATCTTTTGTGCTTCGGCAATCGCTTGTGGATCGCGGTCGATACTAAAGAGTCTTCCATTCTCGCCCAGTTTAGACAGGATTGTACGGCTGTGACCACCACGGCCAAAAGTACCATCGATATAGGTACCGTCAGGTTTGATCGCAAGTCCGTCAATAGATTCGTTAAGCAATACTGAAATATGTTTGAATGCTTCTGTCATAGTCTTCTCAGTGAATGGATTGAGCCATTAGTTCGGCAATAATATGTTCTATTAACGTTTTAGTTTACTGATTTCACGCCGTATCTCCACCATATTGTGTATAGGCTTTGGGAATTTTTGACCCAAGCTCATATCAAGATGATGGATTCTAAGGAAATCTAAATAATTAACGTCAATATAAAGCAAAAAACCCATCACTACCGTTAAGTAATGATGGGTTCTTTATATAGGTGGAGTTGACACATACGCCGGGTTCTGTTCCGCTTGCGCGGCGGTAACCATTCGTCTAGGCCTGCAATCGCTCACAGGCTCAAGCAATCTACCCGCCCCCATACGCGAGCAGCGCAATGCGAGGGCCTATTTGATCTTGCTCCGGGTGGAGTTTACCTTGCTACGAACTGTTGCCAGTCGCACGGTGCGCTCTTACCGCACCCTTTCAGCCTTACCTGTGCCTCTTCCGAAGAAATGAGGCCATCGGCGGTCTTCTCTCTGCTGCACTTGTCGTGGGCTCGCGCCCCCCAGACGTTATCTGGCACCCTGCTCTATGGAGCCCGGACGTTCCTCCCCTCTACCAGTCTCCCGAAGGACTTCAACGTCAGTTTCCCGAAGGACCTCAACGTCAGTCTCCCGAAGGACATCAGCAAAGCAGCGATTACCCGTTCAACTCCGAGGGCGGATTGTATAGAGATTAGTGTGCAGTGTCTAGCGAGATCACAAATATGCTGCAAACCATTAAGCAAGTGCACGAATTTCACACAATCCAAGCACAAAAAAAGGAGCGACGGTATTACCATCACTCCTCACAAGCTTTTCAATACAGGTTAGCTACTCTATAAATAGGTATCTAGTCTATAAAGAGCTATCTAGTTGTCTAGATGCTCTAAGCCCCATTTGTATAAAGCGTTCTTTTTCAGATTGTAGATTTCTGCCGTCATCGCCGCTGCTTTTTTAAGTGGCAGTTCTTTGGTTAGAATACCCAGCGTGCGAGTCGCTTCGTCTGGCAACTCTGTGCTCGCTTCTTCACGGTGACCGTGAATTAACAATACCATCTCACCGCGTTTACGGTTTGCGTCTTCTTCAATCCACTCAATAAGTTCACCAAGTGGCAGACCTTGGATGGTTTCGAAGGTTTTGGTTAGCTCACGCGCCAACACAACCTCACGATCTGGGCCTAAGATCTCTAGCATGTCTTGTAGAGAATCAGTAATACGGTGCGGAGATTCGTAGAAGATACACGTGCGTTCTGCTTTTGCGATCTCTAAGAACTTGTCTTTACGACCTTTGCTCTTTGGCGGTAAGAAACCTTCAAAGCTGAAACGATCAGACGGCAAACCAGACGCACTTAGTGCGGTAATCACAGCACAAGCACCAGGAAGTGGCACAACTCTCACACCCGCTTGACGACATTGTGAGACAAGATGGTAACCTGGATCACTGATTAAAGGAGTACCCGCATCAGAGACTAATGCGATAGACTGACCTTCTAATAACCTTTCGACTAGAACTTGTGCTTTAGTTTGTTCATTATGATCATGTAAAGCGAACGTTCTGGTTGATATATTGAAGTGAGCAAGCAGCTTACCCGTGTGGCGTGTGTCTTCGGCTGCAATAACATCGACACTTGATAAAATTTCAATTGCTCTTTGAGTGATATCTCCCAAATTTCCGATTGGGGTTGGCACAATATAGAGAGTTGGGCTCTCTGTGAGCAAGGTTTTGTTATCTGTCATTTGTTTACCATCACTTCAACGATTAATATAGATACAAATTTATACGGAATTTAAAGAACTCATGGCAACGATGAACCATAAGAGACTCAGTGTACCACGCTTACTCACTCCAATTGCATTAGCAATTACATTGGCGGCTTGTTCTTCAGGTCCTCAAACACCAACGAGCGTAGATATTACACTAGATCCAGTGCAATCAACTGAAAGTTACATGATGCAGGCGGATAGTAGCAAAGGAAGTCTACAAAACGACTGGTTAATCATGGCGCTTAAGGCTTCTGTGCAAGCTGGAAAAACCGATCAAGCAACTCTGCTGATCAAACGCTTAGCAAAACAAGAGCTGAGCGAAACGCAGCAAGCGGAATGGCAATTATCGCGCGCTCAACTGTTAGTGAACAACTCGCAGCCGGAGCAAGCTTATAGCCAACTGAACTTCCAGCCTTGGTGGAAACTTCCGAACGAGCAGTGGAAAGATTATCACGAGCTACGCGCGAACATTTCTGAAATGCAAAGCGAGTATTTTGAGGCGAGCCGTGAGTTAGTCCTTTATTCTGAATATCTGGACGCTAGCGACGAAAGCCAACAGCAAACGGCCGACCGTATTTGGCAGAACCTGAATAGCTACTCTCAATACGAGATTCTAGAACTGAAAACATCGCCGACAGAAGATGTGCTTTCAGGTTGGTTGCAACTGGCTATCTACATGAAGACGCTGAATTCGAACCTTCCAAACCTACAGGAAACCCTGGCTGATTGGTTAGCTGAGAACCCTCGTCACCCAGCAGCGCTTTATACACCTCAAGCGATCACCGACATCTTGGCACTAGAGATCAGCAAACCAACCAGCACTGCGCTGCTGCTGCCGCTAACAGGTAAGTACGGTAAGCAAGCACAACTTGTGCGTGATGGTTTCATCTTTGCGATGATGAATGACAAAGAGCGTGAAGAAGATGCAACGTTGACCGTAATGGATACCAACGTACAAAGTGCCGCTGAAATTAAAGCGAAACTGGAAGAGAATAACGTTGATTTCATCGTTGGCCCTCTGATTAAGAGCAATATCACCAAGCTTCAACAAGCGCAGAAAAACCACGAAAACTCGATTCCAGCATTAGCTCTTAATATTCCAACTCAGCTAGAACCAGATACTAATATTTGTTATCTCGCTTTATCGCCAGAACAAGAAGTCGCTCAGGCTGCGAAACACCTTTTTGCACAAGGCTATAAGTACCCACTTATTCTTGCACCCAAAGGACGCTTAGGTGACCGCGTTAAGCAAGCATTTAACAAAGAGTGGCAGAAATACAGCAACAACGACGTTGCAATCAGCTTCTTCTCTGACAAACGCCAACTGCAGCGTAATGTGAATCAGATTTTCGGTTTACAAGAGAGCCAACAACGTATCGCTCAAATGGATGGGCTACTTAACTTAGACCTAGAAACAGAGCCACGTAGTCGTCGTGATATCGATTCTGTCTACATTGTCGCTAAGAACTCAGAGCTAACACTCATCAAACCCTTCATTGAAGTTGCAATTAACCCTGATGCTAGCCAACCTGCACTGTTTTCAAACTCACGCAGCAACAGCGGTGACAAGCAATATGAAGACCTAACGGGTGTCTTCTACAGCGATATCCCGCTATTAGTCGAGAACAAAAACGAGCTTAACAAAGCGCTTAATGACCTATGGCCTTCACACTCGAACAGCCAAAAGCGTCTACAAGCTCTAGGAATGGATGCATACTATCTAATGGATGCACTACCACAGATGAAAGCCGTACAAGATTACAGCATTACAGGTGAAACCGGCGTATTAACCATCGACAACAACTGTGTTGTTCAACGTGAAATCAGCTGGGCAGAGCATGGGGCTTTTTAGCCGTAAGTTCCTATCCAAGCCATCAATCACCCACAAACAAGTGGGTGATAAATACGAAGCCGTGGCAAAAAATTATTTAGTTCGCCACGGTTTATCGTTAATTGAAGAAAACTTCATAGCAAAATGTGGCGAGATTGATCTTATAATGCGCCATAACAAAACAGTTGTGTTTGCTGAGGTAAAATACCGCAAGCAAACACGCTACGGACATGCCGCTGAAATGGTGACAGCCAAAAAGTCACAAAAGCTACTCAAAACAGCCAATGTTTGGCTTATGCAGCAAGGCTTGTCGGTACACTCTACAGATTACAGGTTTGATATCATTGCCATCGAAGGGCCGAATGACACTATCGACTGGATTCAAAACGCGATTACCCAAGGATAAACATGCTAGACAGCATCAAAGAAAGTTTTACAGAAAGTATTCAAATCCAAATTGCGGCGGCAGAAGCTCTGCCAGACGCAATCACGCATGCCGCTCAAGCAATGGTTGCAACCCTGCTTAACGGAAACAAGATTCTTTGTTGTGGTAACGGTGGTTCGGCATCGAATGCTCAGCAATTTGTCTCTTGCCTACTTAATCGCTTTGAAACCGAGCGCCCTAGTCTTCCAGCAATGGCTCTCACTGCTGATAACACCACACTAACGGCTGTGGCAAACGACTACCACTATGAAGAGATCTTCTCTAAGCAGGTACGTGCGTTTGGTCAAACTGGTGATATTTTACTGGCTATATCTACTAGTGGTAACAGTAAAAACATCATCAAAGCAATGGAAGCTGCGGTAACACGTGATATGACAATCATCGCCTTTACTGGTAAAGATGGTGGTGAAATGGCTGGCCTGCTTGGTGAGCACGATGTAGAAATTCGTATTCCCTCACACCGTACAGCACGTATCCACGAAGTACACATGGTGACACTACACTGCTTATGTGACCTAATCGATCAAGTACTCTTCCCAGCTCACGAAGAGTGATATACGGAGCATCACGATGAAATCATTAACTTCTATGAAGCTGCTTAAGCTGATTAGTGTTTCGCTACTTACACTGTCGTTATCTGGTTGTGCTGGTCTTTTCATTGCTGGTGCAGCAACTACTGCAAATCTAGTCACAGATACACGAACCACCAAAGAGATTTGGAGCGACAACAATATCGAATTTGAAGTTGCAGCTATGACAAATAAACCGCCATTTCGCGGCAATGTCAGTATCACAGCAAGCTCTTACCGTGGTTCAGTAGTTCTGATGGGGCAAGCAACGACAGATGCTGAACGTCGTGCTTTTGAAAGCCAAGCTAAAGCAGTAACGGGAGTTGAAAGTATACACAACCAGATCCGAGTGAAAGAGCCACTGTCTGTTAGTGCTATCAGCAAAGACAGTTGGATTACCACTAAAGTGAAGTCTGCCCTACTTGCCAAGTCTGAACTTAACGGTATCAAAGTCAAAGTCATTACTGAAGATTCAGAAGTATTTCTGCTTGGATTAGTTTCTCGAGAACACGCTGATATCGCGACAGAAGTTGCGCGTAATATCTCTGGTGTGAAGCAGGTGATTCGAGCGTTTGAATATGGTGAAGATGACAATTCGGTAAACTAACACCCTCTGAATTTACTTAGCCAACTTAGCTGGTTGGTTGGCTGGTAAAGCCTAACGAAATGAATCAGATCAATAAAAGCCAGTAAGCACAAAAAGAAAAAGCAGCGATAAATCGCTGCTTTTTTTTGTATTTGGAGTTATTTAAAAAATAACGCTATTTGATAACACGAAGACTTGGGCGACCTTTCGCTGGACGAGATGGCTCAAGTTCTGAGTCAGACTCTTCAGCATCTAGATCTGCTGTTGCAACACTCAAAGATGGGCCTTTTTCTGGTTCTTCAAAAGGACTTTCTTCAATTCCTTCTTCAAACGCTTCCATGTAAGCCTCTTCAGGTTCAAACATGGTACCAGCACCATTCTCACGAGCATAAATAGCCTGCACTGCGTATAGCGGAACGATCACAGAGTGTGGACGACCACTAAAGCGAGCACTAAACGTCACAGCTTCGTTACCCAGTTCAAGTTGTCCAACCGCACGAGGCGCGATGTTCAGAATGATCTGACCATCTTGAACAAACTCGTCTGGAACTCTCACACCCGGCAATGTTGCTTCAACAACCAAGTGTGGAGTCAGTTCGTTATCAACCAGCCATTCATAAAATGCACGAAGCATGTATGGTCGGCGTGGAGTCATATTTGAAATATCCATAAACGCTTAGCGAACGAGTCGCATCTCACGCTCAGCTTCCGTTAGAGAAGCTAGGAATGAATCACGTTCGAATACGCGGTTCATGTAAATCTTAAGTTCTTTAGAACCAGGACCAATCAGTTCGATACCAAGCTCAGGTAAACGCCATAGTAGCGGAGCTAGGTAACAATCAATTAGGCTAAACTCTTCGCTCATGAAGTATTCATACTCAGCGAAGATAGGAGCAAGAGTTAGTAGGTCGTTGCGTAATTTCACGCGAGCTGCTTCAGATTCTTCAGCATTGCCTTTAACGATCTTCTCTGCAACTGAATACCAGTTACGCTCAATTCGGTACATCATTAGACGACTGTTACCACGAGCAACCGGGTATACAGGCATCAATGGTGGATGAGGGAAACGCTCATCTAGGTATTCCATGATGATCTTAGAGTCATATAGAGCAAGCTCACGATCAACAAGAGTAGGTACTGATTTGTACGGGTTCAGTTCAACAAGCTCTGCTGGTAGATTTTTTTCATCAACCAACTCAACTTCAACACTTACGCCTTTTTCAGCAAGAACAATGCGCACCTGATGGCTATACATATCAGAAGCACTTGAGAAAAGAGTCATTACAGAACGTTTATTGGCAGCTACAGCCATGGAGCCCTCCAGTACACTTTAAATAAAAACAATGGAGGCCTAAAGCCTCCATTGAACATTAACATAATTTGGGAATTAGCACGGTATTATAGCACAATTAGTGCACATCACGCCAATACTCTTTCTTCAGCAAAATCACGATGATAGTGAAGATTACTAAGAAGGCCATTACCCACCAACCCATAGCATGACGCTCAAGTTGAACAGGGTCGCCCGAGTAAACCAAAAAGTTAACGAGGTCACGAACTGCTTCGTCATATTCTCCAGCACTCAATTCGCCAGAACCATCCGTTTCAGTACCAACAACAACCTTAACTTCCTCACCATCGACCATGTGAGTATCGTAGATTGGCGTTGGGATACCTTGTAGCTCTTCAAGAACATGCGGCATACCAACACTTGGGAAAACCAGGTTGTTCACACCAAATGGACGAGACGGATCTTCATAGAAAGTACGAAGGTACGTGTATAGCCAATCTGCGCCACGAACACGAGCAACCAATGTTAGATCTGGTGGCGGAGCACCAAACCAACTAGCAGCTTGCTCAGAAGGCATAGCGTTAACCATCAAGCTACCAATTTTCACTTCAGGATCGAAGATCAGGTTTTCCTTCATTAGGTCTAAAGGAATCTCCAAATCATTCGCAACACGTTCATAACGTTGGTACTGCGTTGAGTGACAAGCGAAACAGTAGTTCATGAACATCTTAGCGCCATTTTGCAATGAAGCTTTGTCTGTTAAATCATTGTTTGCTTTGTCTAATGGTACGCCTGCACCCGCTGCCATCGCTAGTGACGGCAACATAGCAAATAAAATTACAATCCACTTTTTCATTTGAATGTCACCCTTTCTGGTAATGGTTTCGTCGCTTCATTTTTACTGTAGAACCACAGCAGAACGAAGAACATGAAGTAACCTAAGCTAAAGATTTGAGCTAATAGCGTGTATGTAGGCGTTGCTGGAAGCGCACCAAGTACACCAAGCGCAATAAAGCTTATTGTGAATTGGATGATGTTAATCAAATGCAGTTTGCTACGGTAACGGTAAGAACGCACTTTACAACGGTCGAACCATGGCAGTAGGAATAGCACAACAATTGAAGCGCCCATTGCAACTACACCTAACAGCTTATCTGGAACAGCACGAAGTACAGCGTAGAACGGCGTGAAGTACCAAACTGGAGCAATATGCTCAGGTGTTTTCAGCGGGTTTGCAGCTTCAAAGTTAGGCGGCTCAAGGAAGTACCCACCCATTTCTGGGTTAAAGAACAGCACGTAACAGAACAAGAATAGGAAACCAGCAACACCAACCATATCTTTTACCGTCCCGTATGGGTGGAAAGGAATAGAGTCAATGATGTCGTATTTCTTAGTGTAATCCTTGTGGAATGGGAACTGAGTTTTGTAGTCGTCGCCCATTGTGCCTTTAGGAAGCTTAGTTTCGATACCGTCTGGGTTGTTCGAACCCACTTCGTGCAGCGCCAGTACGTGAAGTACGATAAGCAGCAGAAGTACAATTGGCAGAGCAATAACGTGCAGTGCGAAGAAACGGTTTAGCGTTGCACCAGAGATGATGTAGTCACCACGGATCCAAAGCGTTAGGTCATCACCTATAACAGGGATCGCACCAAACAGAGAAATGATTACCTGAGCACCCCAGTAAGACATTTGACCCCATGGTAGTAGGTAGCCCATGAAAGCCTCAGCCATAAGCACTAAGAAGATCAACATACCGAAGATCCAAAGTAACTCACGAGGCTTTTGGTAAGAACCGTAGATTAGACCACGGAACATATGCAGGTAGATCACAACGAAGAATGCCGATGCACCTGTTGAGTGCATGTAACGCAGTAGCCAACCGTATTCCACATCACGCATGATGTATTCAACAGAAGCAAATGCACCCTCACCAGACGGTACATAGTTCATCGTCAGCCAAATACCCGTAAGGATTTGGTTAACCAGTACTAACATTGCTAAAGAACCAAAAAGGTACCAAAAGTTAAAGTTCTTAGGCATTGGGTATTCAGATAAATGCTTCTTGTAAGCATTCATCGCGGGTAGACGTTTCTCTACCCAATCAAGCAATCCTTGCATTACGCGTCTCCCTCGTCCACACCGATCATGATCTTAGTGTCACTCAAATACATATGCTTTGGTACAACAAGATTCAATGGAGCAGGTACGCCTTGGAATACTCGACCTGCCATATCAAACTTCGAACCATGGCAAGGACAGAAGAAACCAGACTTAACACCCTGAACTTGTTCTGCAAAAGAATCTGGCAGGTAAGTTGGAGAACAACCTAAGTGCGTACAGAAACCAACAGCAACGAAGAATTCCGGCTTAATTGAACGAAACTCGTTCTGCGCGTATTCTGGTTGTTGTTCAGCTTCAGATTGAGGGTCACGAAGTTGACCACCGATCGCTTTTAGATTCTCTAGCACCGATTCAGCACGGCGTACAACCCATACAGGCTTACCTTGCCACTCGACACGAACCATTTGTCCTGGCTCTAACTTACTGACTTCCACTTCCACCGGTGCGCCTGCAGCTTTCGCCTTGGCACTCGGGTTCCATGATTTAATAAAAGGCACGGCTACAGCAGCTGCTCCTAAACCACCAACAACGGCTGTTGTTGCGGTTAAGAAACGCCTGCGACCGTTATTTAAAGGCGCGTTGCTCATCCAAACATTCTCCCATTTGCTCCTTATGGATTGAAATAATTCCGAATAAAGAGCATGGCTAACAAAATATGTATTTAGTTCTATTTATTGACGGCAAATGATAAATAAAACCCTACTTTTTGACAAGATAAAGCTACCTTTTTGTAACAATCATGAGGCAAAGCGCACATTGGGTTACAAAAGCTTTCAAAATATAAGAATTTGGAAATAAAACGAGGGAGGGAAAGCGTTTAGAGGGGGCATAAAAACAAAAAGCCCGGCATATAGCCGAGCTTTGAACCACAATTCCAGTCGAAAAACTGGGAGCGTGTACTTTTTCGTAAAGAAAAATTAACGCTTAGAGAATTGAGGTTTACGACGTGCTTTACGTAGACCAACTTTCTTACGTTCAACGCAACGAGCGTCACGCGTAACATAGCCAGCTGCACGTAGAGCAGGACGTAGAGTTTCATCGTATTCCATAAGAGCACGAGTGATACCGTGGCGGATTGCGCCAGCTTGACCAGAAATACCACCACCAGAAACAGTGATGTAAAGGTCAAGTTTCTCAGTTAGTTCAACTAGCTCAAGAGGTTGTTTAACAACCATACGAGAAGTTGGACGACCGAAGTAAACATCAAGGCTGCGCTTGTTGATTACGATCTCACCAGAGCCTGGTTTGATGAAAACACGAGCTGCTGAGCTTTTGCGACGACCAGTGCCGTAGTATTGATTCTCTGCCATTGTCTTAATCCCCTTAGATGTCTAGTACTTGTGGCTGTTGAGCAACATGGTTGTGCTCAGTACCAGCGTACACTTTAAGCTTACGGTACATCGCGCGGCCTAGTGGACCACGTGGAAGCATACCTTTAACTGCTAGTTCAAGAACCATTTCTGGTTTCTTAGCAATTAGCTTTTCAAAAGTGATAGTTTTAAGACCACCTGGGAACTCAGAGTGACGGTAGTAAACCTTACCCTTAGCTTTGTTACCAGTTACAGCAACTTTCTCAGCGTTAACAACGATGATGTAATCACCAGTGTCTACGTGAGGAGTGTATTCTGCTTTGTGCTTGCCGCGTAGGCGAGAAGCGATTTCACTTGCTAGACGGCCAAGAGTTTTGCCTTCAGCGTCTACAACATACCAGTCGCGTTTTACAGTTTCTGGTTTAGCAACGAAAGTTTTCATGCTAATAATTACCTATTTAAAAAATTTACACTTAAGGAATACTCGCGTATTCCCACTGTCTAAGAGTTACCATTCATCACCCCTTCGAGTGTTGGAAAACTCTTGGCATAACGTGATTTTACTCATCGCTAGAGGCCCGCAGTAACGGTAGGTCGCAGGATTATAGAGAAGAGCGAAGAAAAAATCACCTCTTTTTGAACAAAATCACGATTTTTTTAATTCTCTTTCTTATTCGAGATAATCAAAGCTAACTTAAGTGTTCTTTTGCCAAATACTCATGGCTCTGCATTTCAATTAAACGCGACTGACAACGTTTAAACTCAAACTCTAGTTGACCATGGGTGTATAGTTTTTCTAGCTCCACTTCCGCTGAAATAATCAGTTTCACATTGCGCTCATAGAACTCATCAACTAACGCAATAAAGCGTCTAGCAGCGTCATCGGAAGTCGCGCCCATTTGCAACACATCAGCCAATAGAACCGTGTGATAAACCCGAGACAACTCAATATAATCGTTCTGGCTACGAGCCGACTGACAAAGCTGAGCAAAAGTACCATGCAGCACGCCATCACTCGCTTCGACTACATCTAATTGACGGTGATTAACCTCTATCTGCTTAAGCTTCTCTTTATCTTCACCAACAAGCTGCGCGTAATATGTTTCGAGGTTAATGTTCGCTTGGCTATCCAGTGGGTAATGGTAGATCTCAGCCTGCTCTAAGGTTCTCAGACGATAATCAATTCCGCTATCAACATTAAGAATATGACAGTTATCTTGAATGAGCTTAATAGCGGGTAAGAAACGCGCTCGCTGTAACCCGTTGCGATACAGATCCGCAGGTGGAATATTAGAGGTCGCAACCAAGATAACGTTTCGAGCGAATAACTCTTGGAACAAAGTTCCTAAGATCATGGCATCGGTAATGTCTGAAACAAAGAATTCATCAAAACAAATAATATCCGCTTCTTCTTTCAACTTATCTGCCACTAAAGGCAACGGGTCGCTAACATTACCTAGCGCCCTTAGCTCATCATGGACTCGATACATAAAGCGGTGAAAGTGAACGCGCATTTTTTTTGTGGTCGGTAAGGCATCGTAGAACGTATCCATTAAATAGGTTTTACCGCGCCCGACGCCGCCCCAAAAATAGAGGCCTTTTGGTGGCAGTGGCAGTTCTGGCTTTTTGCCCATTAACTTTTGGAATCGAGTCAGTTGAGGAATAGGGGCATTCATGTAATCTTGGAATTGATGAAAGAGTTCATCTAAAGATTTAACGGCTTGCTCTTGTGCTGGATCTCTTTGAAATCCATGTTCTTTTATATCTTGTTCGTATTTTTTAATGGGATTCATGACGACATTTCCACAATGAAAGCGATATCAGACAGCAAATAAAAATGAGCCCAAACAGTATGAGACATGTCGCTATGCGGTGAATAATGCAGCATCAAACTGCTAACTAGCGCACACGCATTTCTCTTTATACTGCGGCTTTCTCATAGTACCATGGAGCTGTATCACGTGTAACTAAGCAGTAACAAACATGTTAAAAAACAATAATAAGGAGCTGTTATGCCTTGGATGTATGCCGTTGCCGGTTTACTAGTCGGAGTTATTTTAGGGGTCGCTATTTCTCGTCTCATGACACCTGAATACAAAAAACAAAAGAACGTACAGAAAGAATTAGATAGCGCAAAGTTTGCCCTGGAACAGCAGCGACAAGAGCTAGCTGACCACTTTGCGAAATCAGCAGAAATGTTGGACACCTTAGGTAAGGACTATACAAAGCTTTACCAACACATGGAAAAAACAAGCTCAGAGCTACTCCCTAACCTGCCAGAGCAAGACAACCCATTTGTGAAAACAGCCGCTGCTCATTCGGATAAGCCACAAGATAAGTCTTCAGTTAAAGAGTCGACGCTTGAAGAACAACCGAAAGATTACGCTAATGGCGCAACCGGTTTATTTACCGAGCAGAAGAAAGAAATCATGGATGCTCCCGATGTCGTTACAGCAAAAGCATCGTAAACATTTAACACTTCTGTGAACTTTACAAAGGTTTTTGAGTCATACCTTTCACTCAGGTCATTTGAAACTTCTCATACTTATTAAACGTATAAGAGGGTTAAGACCTTAACTAGAGAGGAGTTTATGATGAAAAAACCTTTGCTTGCTTTATCAGTACTGACTTTAAGCTTAAGTTCAATCATCACCCCCATTCAAGCTACAGCCGCACTTCCATTAAGTGTGGGTAATGAACAATTACCAAGCCTTGCTCCTATGCTTGAACAAGTAACCCCCGCTGTGGTTAGTATTGCCGTAGAAGGCAAACAGGTACAACGTCAGCAAATCCCTGAACAATTTCAATTCTTTTTTGGTCCAGAACAAACACGAGAACGCCCATTCCGCGGGCTAGGTTCTGGTGTGATCATTGATGCCAAGAAAGGCCATATTGTCACCAATTACCATGTCATCAATGGTGCCGACGATATCAAAGTAAAACTGCATGATGGTCGAGAGTACGATGCAGAGCTCATCGGCGGCGACCAGATGTCTGATATCGCGCTATTAAAACTCGAAACAGCCAAAAACCTTACCCAGATAAAAGTCGCAGATTCCGACAAATTGAGAGTCGGCGATTTCAGTGTGGCTATCGGCAACCCATTTGGGCTTGGTCAAACCGTAACATCCGGTATCGTTTCAGCGTTAGGACGTAGCGGTCTCAATCTAGAGAACTTCGAAAACTTCATTCAAACCGATGCCGCGATTAACAGTGGTAACTCTGGAGGTGCGTTAGTGAATCTTAACGGTGAACTGATTGGTATCAACACGGCCATCCTAGGACCTAACGGCGGCAATGTCGGTATCGGCTTTGCCATTCCATCCAATATGATGACAAACCTGACTGAACAGATTCTCGATTTCGGTGAAGTAAAACGTGGCATGCTTGGTGTCCAAGGTGGAGAGGTCACCTCGGAATTGGCTGAAGCGCTTGGTTATGAGTCCAGCAAAGGTGCTTTTGTTAGCCAAATTGTACCCGACAGTGCTGCAGACAAAGCCGGATTGAAAGCGGGCGATGTCATTATCTCCATTAACGGTAAGCGTATTGATACTTTTAGTGAGTTAAGAGCCAAAGTAGCCACCCTAGGTGCAGGTAAACAGATCGAGTTAGGCGTGGTGCGTGACGGTAAGAATAAGACCTTTGACGTCACGCTGGGTGAATCCACAAATAGTAAGACACAAGCTGAAAAGCTCCATGAAGGACTTGCCGGTGCAGAGCTCACCAACACAACCGACAGCGATTCAGCGACAGGCGTCAAGGTATCAAGTGTCGCTCAAGGTTCGCCAGCAGAAGCTTATCAGCTTCTTAAAGATGACATCATCATCGGGGTAAACCGACAACCAGTTAAGAACCTTGCTGAATTTAGAAAGATTCTTGAAAAACAACCTGGCGTATTGGCACTTAATATCCAGCGAGACGATAGGACTATCTATCTAGTTATTCGATAGCCATACGTCAGCGTAATTACAGGGGGGCTCGGTAAGTTTGCTTTAAACTTACTCAGTCTCCCTTTTCTTTAGATCAATCAAAATGCTATGCTTCACTGATAATCAAGTCAGTCATCCATTGACGGATGCTTCATACCTTACTTGTTGAAGAGGGAAACATGCTGTCCTTTCTATTTCGTTCTATTTCCCTTGGACTCGTTTCAGCGGCGCTTATTCTTCTCGCATTCCCGAGTTTAAGGCCGGCGATTGTTGCAGACGTCACGAACCCTCAAGTCGATAATATTGGCCCTCTTCAGATCTCATTTAACCAAGCGGTGCGACGAGCTGCACCCGCTGTGGTCAATATTTATAGTCGTAAATACGCAGAAAGCGATCGCAACAAGCTACTAACTCAAGGATTAGGTTCAGGGGTGATTGTTAGTGAGAAAGGCTACATCATTACCAACTTCCATGTTGTTGCTCAAGCTGACCAAATAGTCGTGGCACTTCAAGACGGACGAGTAGCGGCCGCACAACTTGTCGGCTCAGACAAACGCACCGATATTGCGATACTCCGAGTCAGCGGTGACAACTTACCTGTTATTCCACTGAACCCGAATTACAAAGCAAATGTCGGCGACGTGGTGCTGGCTATCGGTAACCCATACAACCTAGGGCAAACGACAACCTTTGGCATTATCTCTGCAACAGGTCGTTCTTCGATCAGTGCAGATGGTCACCAAGCCTTTATCCAGACTGATGCTGCAATCAATGAAGGTAACTCAGGTGGTGCACTGGTTAACTCACAAGGTGAGCTCGTCGGTATCAACACGGCTTCTTTCCAACAAGCTACCGACATGGAAACCTACGGGATCTCATTTGCAATCCCCTACTCACTTGCTAATAAAATCATGGAGAAGATCATCGCCGATGGTCGTGTCATTCGTGGTTATATTGGTATCGACGGACAAGACATCAATTCGGTGACATCACGCTTGCTCGGTACTAAGAACATCGGTGGTATTGTTGTCTTAGGCATTGACCCGAATGGTCCTGCAGCCGATGCCGGCTTTGAAGCACAAGATATCATTATCAGCATCAACAACACCCAAATTAGCGGACGACAGAGCGTAATGGACATTGTTACTGACCTTCGCCCGGGTACTATCATTGATGTTGGTGTATTGCGCAAAGGTGAAAACAAGACACTCAAGGTCACCATTACCGAAGACACACGCCTGTAGTCTTTATTTAGTTTGATTGCTAATAGCGAGTAACTCAAACCGCCAATTACAGAGACAAAAAGTATAGATACAAAAAACCCAGCTCTTAAGCTGGGTTTTCTTTTATCAATCAAAGCTAATGATAAACTCAATCAAAACTAGGCGTCACTAGGTTCATCGATATCGATGCGAGTCACACGCTGCAAACCTCTTGGGAGCAGACCACCACGACGACCACGCTCACCACGGAAGTTTTCAAGATCCGCAGGTTTCAAGCCAAGTTTACGTTTACCCGCGTAAATAGTCAGCGTTGCATTCTCTGGAATAGCCATCAGATGCGATACAAACTCTTCACGCTCTTTTGCTTTCGCAGAAGGGATGTTGATGATCTTGTTGCCTTTACCTTTGCTCAGCTGAGGTAGGTCTTTAATAGGGAACAACAACATACGGCCTTGGTTAGTAATCGCCAGAATCTGGTTACTGTCCAAGTCTGCAATAGGGCTTGGCAACATCACTTCAGAAGCTTGTGGCAAGTTAACTAACGCTTTACCGCTCTTGTTCTTAGACAGCAGATCGCTACCCTTACAAACAAAGCCATAACCAGCATCAGAACCGACTAACCATAGCTGTTCATTCTCTCCCATCACCACTTGGCGAATCGAAGAACCCGGACTGACGTTCAGGCGGCCTGTAATTGGCTCACCTTGGCTACGTGCCGACGGTAATGAATGAGATTCAAGGGAGTAGCTTCGGCCATCACTGCCAAGGAACACCGCTTGTTGGTTACTCTTACCCTTAGCACTCGCTAAGAACTTATCACCAGATTTGTAGTTCAAGCCTTCAGCATCAACTTCATGCCCTTTAGCATGACGAATCCAACCTTTCTCAGACAACACAACCGTGATTGGTTCGCTTGGTACTAAGTCGCGTTCTGTTAGCGCTTTCGCTTCAGCACGCTCAATCAGAGGTGAGCGACGATCATCGCCGTATTTATCTGCATCTGCTTGGATTTCTTTCTTGATCAACGTATTCAAGCGACGCTCTGAACCGAGTAGCTTTTCAAGCTTTTCGCGTTCAGCTTCAAGCTCTTCTTGTTCCGCTCGGATTTTAAACTCTTCTAACTTAGCTAAGTTACGAAGTTTAATATCAAGAATCGCATTGGCTTGAATTTCAGAAATGTTGAAACGGCTCATCAATACAGGACATGGTTCGTCTTCTGTACGAATGATTTCAATCACTTCATCGATATTAAGATAAGCAGCAAGCAAACCTTCTAAAATATGCAAACGTGCTAGTACTTTATCTAAACGGTACTGCAAACGACGGCGAACGGTCGTGCGACGGAACTCAATCCACTCTTTCAGAATTTGAACTAGGCCTTTAACTTGAGGACGATTGTCTAAACCAATCATGTTCAAGTTAACCCGGAAGTTTTTCTCTAGATCCGTCGAAGCGAATAGGTGACTCATCAATTGGTCACAGTCGATACGGTTTGAACGAGGAACGACAACGATGCGAGTTGGGTTCTCGTGATCCGATTCGTCACGCAAGTCGTCAACCATTGGCAGCTTCTTAGCGCGCATCTGGTTAGCAATTTGCTCAAGTAACTTCGCACCTGACACTTGATGAGGTAAAGCAGTGATAACAATATCAGAGCCTTCCTTGTGCCAAACCGCGCGCATCTTGATGCTGCCACGGCCTGTACGGTAGATCTTTTCGATGTCCGACTTCGGCGAAATAATCTCAGCCTCTGTCGGGTAATCAGGGCCTTGAATGAAACCCATCACATCTGGAAGTTCAGCTTTCGGCGTATCAATCAAGTGAATCGCTGCGTTCGCCACTTCACGGACATTGTGAGGCGGGATGTCCGTCGCCATACCTACCGCGATACCAGTAATACCGTTAAGTAAGATATGAGGTAGACGTGCTGGCAACATTTGAGGCTCTTTCATGGTGCCATCAAAGTTTGGTTGCCAATCAACGGTGCCTTGACCTAGTTCACCTAGAAGAACCTCAGCAAACTTAGATAATTTCGCTTCGGTATAACGCATCGCAGCGAACGATTTCGGGTCGTCCGGAGCACCCCAGTTACCTTGACCGTCTACCAATGGGTAGCGGTAAGAGAAAGGCTGCGCCATCAATACCATCGCTTCGTAACAAGCAGAGTCACCGTGTGGGTGATACTTACCTAATACGTCACCAACGGTACGTGCTGATTTTTTGTATTTCGATGCAGCTGATAAGCCCAGCTCAGACATCGCGTAGATAATACGACGCTGTACTGGCTTCAAGCCATCACCGATATACGGTAATGCACGATCCATGATCACGTACATTGAGTAATTTAAGTAGGCATCTTCGGTGAACTTGCGCATTGGCAGCTGTTCAACGCCATCATATGTAATTTCGTTAGACATCCATTATACCTCGGCCATATCACCGTTAGTCTGTAGCCATGTACGGCGATCATCTGCACGTTTTTTACCAAGCAGCATGTCCATCATCTCGTTGGTCGCTTCGTTGTCATCAATCGTTAATTGAACAAGACGACGAGTGTTCGGATCCATGGTGGTTTCACGTAACTGAAGTGGGTTCATTTCACCCAGACCTTTGAATCGTTGCACGTTGATCTTAGCTTTCTTCTGCGACAGTCGCTCAAGCACACCATCTTTCTCTGCATCATCAAGTGCGTAGAACACTTCTTTACCGCAATCGATACGATACAGAGGGGGCATTGCCACATAGATATGACCCGCTTCAACCAATGCATGGAAATGGCGAGTAAATAGTGCACATAGCAGTGTCGCGATATGAAGACCATCCGAGTCCGCATCGGCAAGGATACAGATCTTACCGTAACGCAGGCCTGACAAGTCATCGTTATCAGGATCGATACCCAAAGCAACCGAAATATCATGTACTTCTTGTGAAGCCAATACTTGGTCCGCTGACACTTCCCATGTATTTAGGATCTTACCGCGAAGTGGCATAACCGCTTGGAACTCACGATCACGTGCTTGTTTAGCAGAACCACCCGCCGAGTCCCCTTCCACGAAGAAGATTTCGGTACGACTTAAATCTTGAACCGAACAATCGGTTAGCTTACCCGGCAGTGCTGGGCCTGAAGCAATCTTCTTACGCACAACCTTTTTGCTTGCGCGCATGCGACGGTGAGCATTCGCAATACAAGCTTCAGCTAACTGTTCTGCCAGTTGTGGTTTTTCGTTCAACCACAAGCTAAAGGCATCTTTTACCACCCCAGACACAAACGCTGCGGTTTGACGAGAAGAAAGACGTTCTTTTGTTTGACCAGCAAATTGCGGATCTTGCATCTTCACCGATAATACGTACGAACAACGATCGAAAATATCGTCACCCGTTAACTTAACGCCACGCGGTAGAAGGTTACGAAATTCACAGAACTCACGCATTGCATCAAGCAGACCTTGTCGAAGGCCGTTTACGTGTGTACCACCTTGCTTAGTTGGTACTAAGTTCACGTAACTCTCGGTGATCATATCACCGCCTTCTGGCTGCCAAATAATCGCCCAGTTCGCCATTTCTGTTTCAGCAACGAATTCGCCGACATAAGGTTCCTCAGGCAGTAAGGTGTAACCTTTCACACCTTCTGCAAGGTAGTCTTTTAGACCATCTTCATAGAACCATTTATGTTCTTCACCGCCAACCTTGTCGACAAAGGTGATTTCTAAACCAGGGCAAAGTACAGCTTTAGCGCGCAAGTTATTGATAAGACGTAAAACAGAGAACTTAGAGCTATCGAAATATTTTGGATCTGGCCAAAAATGTACCGTCGTACCGGTATTGCGATGACCACAAGTACCTGTAACAATAAGATCCGTTACGGCATGACCACCTTCAAGGGCAATTTCATGTACCTGACCGTCACGGCGAACCGTCACTTCAACACGTTTTGACAACGCGTTCACCACCGAGATACCTACCCCGTGCAAACCACCTGAAAACTTGTAGTTATTGTTCGAGAACTTACCGCCAGAGTGGAGCTTAGTTAAAATCAGCTCAACACCTGAGATCCCTTTTTCAGGGTGGATATCAACAGGCATACCACGGCCATCATCCGTCACTTCTAACGATTGGTCAGCATGCAACACGACTTTAATCTTCTTAGCGTGTCCCGCTAGTGCTTCATCAACCGAGTTATCAATGACTTCTTGGGCAAGGTGGTTTGGTCTTTCTGTCTCGGTATACATTCCCGGGCGATGTCGCACGGGGTCGAGACCTTCAAGTACCTCGAGGTCTTTTGCATTATATTGTTCAGTCATAATACGGAGTTTACTCAAAAAGTTTGCGTCAGTTCGCTGGCTCTAGTTTGACTAAAGCGAAATCATTACTATGAACCGTCATAGTAGAGCGAACGAGCGAAGTATTGGGGAATATAGTCTGGAAGCTGAGTAATGATGTCAAGCTAGTTCAAAAACTAAGGCATCAAACTATGATATTTCACCACTGATAGATGAAATAACAGTCAAACAAGAGAAAATTACTTGATTGCTGAAACAGATTAAAGATTTAGAAAGGTGATGATTTGTTGGGGGTAGCGTTCAAAATTAACAAAGCTATGATCCCCGCCCTCTTCTACTGTCTGTACTGCACCTTGGTACTTCTCTACCGCTTGTCGGTAATCCAGAACTTCGTCTTCCGTTTGCTGAAGTAACCAGAAGTCACTCGGCTGAGCGATAGCCGGAACCTCTAACGCCTTCAGTTCATTGATATGTTTTGTTTCCAGAACATATCGCTCTCCTGTGTATGGATTTACTTGTTCACCTAAATAGTCAGCAAGAAGCTCATACGGCTTAACGGCTGGATTCACAACCACAGCTTTAAAGCCATAGTGAGTATTCAGCCATGTTGAAAGATAGCCACCCAACGAGCTACCTACCAACGCTATCTGATATTGCTCTTTATATTGCTCCACCAGTTGCTGCAAATAAATGGCCGCTTGCTGAGGAAAACTCGGCAGTTGAGGTGTCATCACCTTGATATCAGGACGATGCTCCGCGCAATAGTCAGTAATCACCGTTGCTTTGTGAGAACGTGATGAACTGTTAAAACCGTGAATATAGAGAAGCAGTGGCGGCTTAGCGGCTTGCTGTTCAGAATCAAACATCAATAACCTGCCGCTTCAAAATCAGGTAAGAATTGTCCATGAGGTAAACGGCGAACTTGCGTGCTCACAGATCCATCTTGATGCAATTCAATCTCTCTCCAACCAGGCGACAAAGTATCAACCGCAAAGTCATCTGAGTTAGGTTTGAATTGCACACAAGTCGACGGTGTTGCCATGACTTGTACACCATGATGATCTCGATTCATGTCTTGATGAACGTGACCACACAGTACCGCTTTCACATTGGTGTGCTGTTGAACCACTTCCCAAAATTGATCAGCATCTTTCAGATTATGTTGATCCAGCCATGCACTGCCAACCAACAGTGGATGGTGGTGCAGCAGAACCAAGGTATTACGTTCGGGAAATTCGGTTAGCTTTTGTTCTAGTAGATCAAGCTGTTGATCACTGAGACGTCCGTGAGGCACGCCAACCACTTGCGAGTCCAGCATCACCATCTGCCAATTATTACCTAGCAAAACATGCTCAACGCATTGTATTTGTGGTGATGGTAAAACACTGCCCATATTCGGTTTGAAGTCATGATTCCCTGGCAACCAGTAACACGGTTTATCCAAAGGTTGAATTCCTGACTCAAATTTTTGGTACGACTCAGCACTGTGATCTTGAGAAATATCACCGGTTGCTAAAATCGCTTGATAGTCAAAGCCCTGACTAACAATGGCATCGACTACAGCACGAAAGCTATCTTGAGTGTTGATGCTTAATAAGCTGCCATTGCTCGGCGCAAATAAATGCGTGTCCGTTAGCTGTACAAGCTTAATACTGCTCTCATCAAATTTTGAAGTGTGTGATAATTCCAAAATAACAAATCCAGATACGTTACTGTTTAGACTTTAAAAGTGTTTTTAAATAGGCTCAATTAAAAAGAAACTGGGGTTCGGCTGATACCTGTTTTTAAACAAAACGTTAACCATTCCCCAAGAAATTTGTTCAATTGAAATTTCTCATCCTTTTGCAGAAGTTTTGTGTTGGGATAGTCATATTTTGCTTTGACTCGCGAAAAATCCCCGCTAGCGCACACTTCTGCAACTCGAGCGTCGTGATATAGCCTGACAGACATTTTTGGCAAAGGAAACACTGGCATCGCGTCACTCTGACATATATCTATTAATGTGGTGTATTTTGTGACCTCATTCACTGTCAATTGATACACCATATTAACGGCTTGGTAACAGCGAACGTCACCAACCTCATGCTCAACCGGTAACAGAGCATTAAGTTTGGCATAGTTAGTCTCGTAAACTCGCATCAATTCAGCCAAATCGACATGATACGTTTTTTTGACTGCTATATTTGGCATGACGTTAATCTATCCACTCTGACTGTAATTCTTGGTAGTTCAATTGTAGCCACTGCAGCGCAATGATCGTGGCGCCATTTTCAAACACACCGTCTTTTACTAACTGATAAGCGGCTTCGCGACTCATCACTTGCACGCGAATATCTTCACCTTCGTAATCCAATCCGTGAACCCCTTTTGCTGTCGTGGCGTCAACACAACCAACAAAGACGTCGAGCTTTTCTGAGCAACCGCCGGATGAAGGATAATACGAAGTAATAGGCAATACAGATCCGACGTCGACCCCCGCTTCTTCCATCGCCTCACGACGAGCAACATCTTGTGGTGATTCATCGGTATCAATAATCCCCGCAACAATTTCGTATTGCCACGGGTTCTCATGCTCTAGAGCACCGACACGGATCTGTTCGACGATCACCACTTCATCACGCACAGGATCATAAGGTAGCAAAGCGGCAGCATGTCCACGCTCAAACATCTCACGCTCGATTGGTTGGCTCCAGCCGCCCTCAAACAGTCTATGTTTAAATGTGTACTTAACCATTTTGAAAAAACCACGAAACAGCGTCTCTTTTGAGACTATTTCCACATCTTGCGGAGTAAACTCATGTCGTTGATTGTCATACTGTTGCATTTGATACCTCACTAAGTGATCTTATAGTTTACTCATTGTCCGAGTTAACTACCAAGGATAAGGTTCAACTTTTAGTATAAAACTTATAATTAAAGTTAAGTTTTAAAAAATAAATATTGCACAAGTGGACAGTTAACTGTAAAAAAGTGCAAAGTTTCGAGTAAATTACCACCAAACTGGGTTAAACTCTTTTAAAGAAAATTCCATTAAAGGCAGGAATAGGAAAATGAAAAAACTGCTTCCACTATTTATCAGTGCAGCAATTGGCAGCCTGAGTTCGTCAGCTTTCGCTGATACGCTAGCTGAGGTTTACGACCAAGCAAAACAGAACGATCCTCAACTTCTTCGTTCAGCAGCGAAGCGCGATGCCGCTTTTGAAGCAGTAACGTCAAACCGTAGTGACTTGCTACCACAAATTGACTTGAGAGCTAACTACGACATCAACCGTGGTGAGCGAAGTGATGTAAATAATGACAGCAACCAATGGGGAGCTGGAATTTACTTTTCTCAGGAGCTGTACAAGCGCTCTTCTTGGATCACGCTAGATACAGCAGAGAAAAAAGCTCGCCAAGCTGATTCTTCATACGCAGCAGAGCAACAAGCTTTGATCCTTCGTGTTGCTACCGCTTACTTCGAAGTACTTCGTGCTCAAGATAGCCTAGAGTTTGTTCGTGCTGAAAAAGCCGCAGTTGCTCGTCAACTGGAACAAACTAAGCAGCGCTTTGAAGTTGGCCTTTCAGCAATCACCGATGTGCATGATGCGCAAGCTCAGTACGATGGTGTTTTGGCTGATGAAGTTTTAGCAGAGAACACTCTGATTAATAACTACGAAGGTCTACGTGAAATCACAGGTCAAGAGCACTCTAACCTAAACATCTTAGATACAGACCGCTTCTCAGCAAGCAAGTCTTCTGAATCTGCTGTTGCACTGGTTGAGCAAGCTCAAGAGAAAAATCTGAAGCTATTGGCATCACGTATTGATCAAGACATCGCTAAAGATAACATCACGCTAGCAAGCTCAGGTCATCTACCTAGCCTAACGTTGGACGGTAGCTACTCTCTTGCCGATCAATCAAGCAGCCCTAGTGATTACGACCAAGATAACCTAAACGTCGGCTTAAATTTAGTTGTGCCTCTATACACAGGTGGTAGTACAACTTCTTTGACTAAACAGGCTGAATACAACTACGTTGCAGCAAGTGAAGACCTAGAGGCAACTTACCGTAGCGTTGTGAAAGACGTTCGTGCATTCAACAACAACATCAGTGCCTCAATTGGTGCGCTACGCGCTTACGAACAGTCTGTTGTTTCTGCTCAGTCGGCTCTAGAAGCTACAGAAGCAGGTTTTGATGTAGGTACTCGTACTATCGTTGACGTACTAGATTCAACTCGTCGTCTATACGATGCCAACAAGAACCTTTCAGATGCTCGTTACAACTACATCCTAAGTGTACTTCAGCTTCGTCAAGCTGTTGGCACGCTAAGCGAACAAGACATTGTTGATGTAAACGCAGGTCTAAAAGTCGCAAGTAAGTAATGCTTAAATCCTAGTTAAATACTCTAACCAGAGTCTTTAATAAAGTGACTAGATTACCGTTACAAAAATGCCGCTCAATGAGCGGCATTTTTATTATCTGTTGAAAGCTAATTCTCAGCTTAACCCAAAGGTTAAGCCTTGAGACGAGAAAGCTAGAAGACTAAGAGTTAGCCTCGACCACCTTTAATCGCTTTAATGATTTCAGTCGTAGAGCAACCATCTTCAAAGTTAAGTACTTTAACTTCACCGCCAGCCGCAATCACTTCCGCACCACCAGCAATCTCTTCAGGTTTGTAATCACCACCTTTCACAAGAATGCTTGGCAGAACTTCAGAGATCAAACGTTGCGGTGTATCTTCAGAAAACGGAACAACCCAATCAACCGCACCTAAACCAGCCAGTACCGCCATACGACGATCGGTTGGGTTCACAGGACGACCAGGGCCTTTTAAGCGTTTCACAGATTCATCCGTATTCACAGCAACGATCAAACGATCACCCAACTCAGCAGCATGGTTCATGTAAGAGACATGTCCCGCATGCAGAATATCAAAGCAGCCATTAGTCATAACGACTTTCTCGCCTTTCGCACGAGCACGTTTCACCGCTTCAACTAGGGCAGCTTCAGAGATCACACCGTAGTCAGTATCTTGGCTACCATGAATCGCTTCCGCTAACTCAATCGTAGACAACGTCGATGTACCTAGCTTGCCAACTACCACGCCAGCTGCAGCGTTTGCTAATGCACACGCTTCATCAAGTGGCTTACCTGCAGCAACTGAAGCTGCTAATACTGAAATAACCGTATCACCAGCACCAGTAACGTCATACACTTCTTTCGCTTGGGTCGGTAAGTGGAATGGTTCTACGCCTTTGCGGAGCAATGTCATGCCATGCTCACTGCGAGTCACTAGCAAGGCTTCAAAATCAAACTCTTCAATTAACGCGAGCCCTTTTTCGATCATTTCATCTTCAGACTTAACCTTACCGGCAACCAGCTCAAACTCCGCCATGTTTGGCGTAAGTAATGTCGCACCACGGTAGCGTTCAAAATCTGCACCTTTAGGGTCGATAAACACCGGAACGTTCGCGGCGCGTGCTTTTTGAATAAAGCTCTGCACATGCTCCAAAGCACCTTTCGCATAATCAGATAAGATTACCGAGCGTACATTAGGCAGTGCTTGCTCCATGCGAGATAAAACAAGCTCAGGATCCGTGTTCTCAAATTTGTCTTCAAAATCAAGGCGGATCAACTGCTGTCCACGGCTCATGACACGTAATTTTGTGATGGTTGGGTAGTCGTCCAACTCAACAAAATCACACTTCACCTTCAGTGCACCTAGGGTGTTTTTTAACACCTCAGCAGGCTCATCTTTTCCAGTCAAACCAACGATATGAGCATGACCACCAAGAGAGGCAATATTCATTGCTACGTTGGCAGCACCACCAGGACGCTCTTCGTTATTTTCTACTTTAACAACGGGCACAGGTGCTTCTGGTGAAATACGGCCAGTAGGGCCATACCAGTAACGGTCAAGCATTACATCACCGACAACAAGAACGCCTGATTGGCTGTAGTCAGGTAGAATTGGTTTCATTGTGGATCTCCAAAAATCGAATCTGGCTAGAGTCTAGCACACTGATTACAGTGGCTAAACCATAGAAAAATGAGTGAAAGCCTAACTCGATAGATACTCTAGTAGCTAATAAGCAGCTAAGAAGTCGATAAGCGATCACTAAATGATAATGACGTAACCGTTAAGAAATAGTTCCGTTACGCTTCCATCCATTGCTTCCATGCCTGAACAACATGTTCCCTTTCCATTTTAAATTTATCAATCGCCACGTCCGCATCAAGGTTGAGTAGATTGCGGTGATGGATTTCATCTCTTAATGTTGTATAGGCATTAGTTAATGCCATGCCTTGCTGTTCGTCCATAATCCCTTGTGACAACAGACTTTCAAAGATTCGTACATTGTCACACCAACGAGTCAACTTAGGTTTTTCATTACTGTATCGAAGTACTAAATATTGCGCCAAAAACTCAATATCGGTGATACCACCCGCATCTTGTTTCAGCATGAATCGATCGGCTTTTTTTCCACCGAGGTGCCCGCGCATTTTTTCACGCATATCGACAACGGATTTTTTAAGTACAGCTTCATCTCGAGTCAAACACAAAATCTCATGGCGAGTCTTGTTAAATGCCGAAGCCAATAAGTCATCACCATAAATCATACGAGCGCGAGTCAAAGCTTGGTGCTCCCAAGTCCACGCGTCATTATGCTGATACTCATCAAAGGCATCGGTTGGACTCACTAATAGACCAGAGACACCTGAAGGGCGCAAGCGAGTGTCGACCTCGTACAAAATACCAGAAGCAGTTCTGGTCGAGAAAATATGAATAATGCGCTGCGCCAATCTCAGATAAAATTGGCGTCCGTCGATCTCTTTCTTACCATCAGTATAGATGTGTACCGGGCAATCGTGCATGAATACGATATCGAGATCGGAGTTATAACCAAGCTCCCAACCGCCGACTTTGCCGTAACCAACGACGGCGAAGCCACGACCTTCACGATCTTTAACGTGGGTAGGCTCCCCAAACTTGGCTGTCACTTGTAACCAAGCTTGATTGATGCCGGCCTCAACAATCGCTTCTGCTAAATAGGTAAGGTGATCACTGACCTTCATAACAGGCAAAACGCCCGCAATATCAGCGGCTGCAATTCTCAAGATACAAGTCTGCTTAAACTGACGCAGACCCTCCATCTGTTGTTCCATGTCATCTTCAGGAATACGGGCTAGATAATCACGTAACTCGGTCTTGTAAGACTCTAAAGGCACGGGATTGTAGAGTTGTTGCGGATCAATAAGTTCATCTAACAGGATTGGGTAACGACCCAACTGCTCCGAGATCATCGGGCTCGCTGTACATAAGCGAACGAGTTGAGTGAGGGCTGCAGGGTGCTCATCCAATAGCTCAAGATACGTGGTGCGCGTAACGATTTTTTGTAACAGATGCAGCACTCGAGACAAACCAAATTCAGCATCCTTGGCGGTATAGAGCGCTTGAAACACTTTGGGCATTAATCGATTGAGTACTTCACGTCCACGAGGGCCAAGGGTTTTCTTAGCCAAATCAGCTTTGAATTGGATAATGGTTTTCGCCGCTTGCTGTGGGTTAGCAATCGCGATGTCATGCTCTAGAACCTGCTCAATCACATCTTGCTTATGAGCCATATCCCACAACTCACTAAAGTGACTCGCGATTGGGTTAGCATCATCTTCATCAACCCCAATTAGGTCTTCGAATACTGTGTGAACATTCGCCATATGAGCACGGGTCGCATCAATCAAACCATCCCAATCTGCAAACTGCATGGCGACAGCAAGTTGCAACTGTTCGAAATCGCCATCAGGTAAGGTTTGAGTTTGCTTGTCGGCCATCGCTTGTAATAGGTTCTCAAGGCGGCGTAAAAACAGGTATGCCTCACGTAAGTGACCGACCTCTTCTGCTTCTAATAAATGAAGATATTCAATCGCACTTAACGTCTCCAACAAACCTCGACCACGAAGGCTCGGTTCACGTCCACCACGAATCAGTTGAAAGACTTGAGCAATAAACTCGACTTCACGAATACCACCAGAGCCAAGCTTAATGTTGTTTGATAAGCCACGACGTCGCACTTCGCTACTGATCATCGACTTCATTCGACGCAAAGATTGAATGGCACTGAAGTCAATATAACGACGAAAAACAAACGGACGCAGCATCTGGCGGAGCTCTTGGTATTCAGGGTACATTTCGCTGCCCATCACACGCGCCTTAACCATTGCGTAGCGTTCCCAGTCACGGCCTTGTTCTTGGTAATAGTCTTCAAGAGCAGCATAGCTCATGACCAAAGGGCCGCTCTCCCCGAATGGACGCAAGCGCATGTCGACTCGATAACAGAATCCGTCAAAGGTTTGCTGATCAAGCGCCTTGATAATACGTTGCCCCAAACGCGTGAAGAACTGCGCGTTGGCGATACTTCTTCTTGCTCCTTGGGTTTCACCATTCTCAGGGTAAGTAAAAATTAGATCGATATCGGAAGAGAAATTCAGCTCACCGCCACCTAACTTGCCCATACCTATGATCAACATAGGCTGCGCTTCACCTTGCTCGTTACAAGGTGTGCCCCACTCTTTACAACAAATATCGTACTGCCATTGATAGGTCTCAAAGATCATCGCCTCTGCTAGCATCGACAAATGATTTAAGCTCTGTTCTAGATCCCATGAGCCCATAAAGTCACGCCAAGCAATGTAGGTCATCTCTCGATTGCGGAATTGACGCAGTACACGTTGGCCGCTCATTTCATCAGCACAACCAGAAAGTAACTCGGCCAAACGCTTACGATACCCTTCCGCGCGCTCTTCACATCTCAGCATCTCTGGCAAGGTGCTGGATAAAATCGAGTCACGCTGTAAACAATCACCAACAAAACAGCTCAAGCCTAATACACGCTTGAGCTCGGCAATCAATGACTCAGGCCAAGTGTTAATGGCGTCACTTTGATGCTCTAATAATTGCTCAAAAGCAGACTGGGAATGAGTGACGAGTAGAGAAGGCAATGGCATGTTTCTTCCTTGTGTAAGCTGCGCACCGAACAATTGGCTTGTCGGTTCAGTTCTTCAATAACGAGTTCTAAAAACTAATGATTAGTTATACCAAAGTTCTGCCAATAAAAAACGCCCACATTAGCAATGTGGGCGTTTTATCAGTGAACTTATCAAGCAAAGCCTTTATCTCTAATAACAAGTCTCCGTGGCCAAACCTCTAGGAATAGACCTTTAGATCTTACAAACTAGAGCTCAAGACCGAGAACTGGGGATTAAACCTTAAACTGCTTAATCTTACCGTCTAGCTCTTGTGCGTTGCTTTCCATGATCTCAGAAGTCTCGAGAAGCTCACCCACCACCACTACGGAAGCTTCAACAAGCTCACGAACATTGGTCAGGTTGACACTCATCTCTTCCGCGACACTAGTTTGTTGGCCCGCAGCAGTCGCGATCTGGAAGTTCATATCATTAATCTGGTTTACCTGACTTACGATGCCATCAAGCTCAGAACCAGCGTTAGTCACTAGGTCTACGCCTTCAGCGGCTTCAACAACACTCTTTTCCATCAGCTCTACAGCCGAGTTAGCACTGCTTTGTAGATGGCTAATCATATCTTGAATTTCTACTGTCGCTTGCTGAGTACGTTGCGCAAGGTTACGAACCTCATCGGCAACAACCGCAAAACCACGTCCCGCTTCACCGGCACGCGCGGCTTCAATCGCTGCGTTCAAAGCCAATAGGTTCGTTTGCTCTGAAATGCCTTGGATAGTACCAACCACACTGCCAATCGAGTCTACGCGCTCTTCTACTTGGTTTACCGCTGCTGCAGAGGCTGCGATGTCCGAAGAAAGCTCACTCATCTTAGAAACAGAACCTTGAACGAACTTCTGACCTGTTAGTGCTTGACCTGATGCTTGCTCAGTAAGAGAAGAAGCACTTTGCGCGTGCTCAGCCACAGTTTGCACAGTAGACGTCATCTCGCTCATTGCTGTCGCTAGTTGGTCGATTTCGTTAAATTCTTCCTGAGCTGAATCTTTGGTTTCGGACATGCTGATGGTCATCACTTCCGTCAGGGCAAACAACTCATCAGAAGAGGCCACCTGAGTTTTGATCATGTCATTCAACTGGACTCGAGTTTTTTCGAGTTCTCGTGCCACATCACCGTATTCATCTTTACAATCCATATGAATAGGCACTGATAGGTTCTTATCGGCCATCGTTTTAATGGCGTCATTGAGGTATTGAGTTTGGCGAAGCATAACGCGCGCTGCCGCCAATAGAAGAACCACAAACACAATGATCATCAAGGCTGTTTGCCAAGCCACTTGAACTAGGTAAGTCTCGTAATGCTGCTGTGCAACTTGTGCATTGTTAGTGACTGCAAGTAATGAATCGTAAAACGCACTTGCGTCCCATAGCTGCTTCGAAATAATCAAGATAGTGCTGAAAACCATCAGCATGATCATTTTTGGAACGAGACGGATGTCCGAGATAATCCTTTCCCACGGCTTGAATGACAGTTTAGTCATTGTCAGTTCTCCATTAACTCTTATATATTGATGGCTTCTATATCCGCGAGATGGCTATGTCAGTCAAAGTTCGCGATTTATTTTGAGCCTCGTATGAATGTTAAATAGTATCAAAGACACCACTAAGCCGATGAGCTTATTATCACTGATTCTCTCTTTCTTAGCGTTATTTGTGATCTCAGGCTTATTGTTTGCACCGATTGATAAAGAATCGAAACAAGTTCTTATCGGCCTGGACTTTATAATCTGTAGCGTTTTTCTTTTTCAGCTCACTATTGATCTATTCAGATCACAAAATAAGAAAGAATATCTAAAAGTACACTGGATCGATTTCTTGGCAAGCATCCCTATGGTCGAGCCACTTCGATTCGCTCGCATTTTTCAGATCTTGCGCGTGATTCTCGTTCTTCGGTCAGGAAAACGTGTTTTCAGGGAGCTGTTTAGCAATCGAAAAGAAACGACACTCGCCTCAATTATTTTGCTATTGGTTATTCTCCTGACCATAGGTGCAGGAACAATACTGCTGCTAGAGCACAAGGATCCCAATGCCAATATTACCACTGGCCAAGATGCTTTATGGTGGGCTTTCGTAACGATTAGTACCGTGGGGTACGGCGATCATTATCCAGTGACGAGCTCAGGCAAGTTAGTCGCTTCTCTGGTGATCATTTGTGGTGTGGGTGTTTTTGGTATGATTTCAGGGTTGATTACTTCTTTGATCACCTCTCCAACTCGCCATGACAATCAACGAGCTGAAAACAAAGAGAAGCACCTTGAGAAGATCATTGAGCAACAACAGAAAATTCTCGAACGACTAGAAAATCTGGAACAACAAACAAAAAAATAGGGCCGAAGCCCTATTTTCAATTTCATGTTGTTATGAAACTCAGTCTTGCCAATACGGCTCAACTTCTACACTTATTTGGCGTGTCTGTTCCATCGCATGCAGAATAGACACCTCTTGACGAGCTAACCAACGCTCTAGCTGAACCTTCTCATCGCCTTCTAACTTCTCAGTCAAAGGCTCCAGTGTTTTAAGTGCCAACAAGTCATCAATGCCTTGCACCATATCGGCCCATGGCAAGCGGAAACTGTTTCGCTCAGCGTCATCATATAAACTCGCGAAACCAACACCAGAATACAGATTACGCATCAAACGGTATTGCTGCTCAATATACGCTTGGCTGGTCATCACTCGCTCTGGCGGGAAAGCTTCCATCAAGTCTGCCCATGTGCGATCGAGTTGCTGCACGGAAAACCATTCGATACCACGACCCATTTGCTCACGCGCTTTCTCATCTAAGAAAGGCTGCCAGCCACGAGACAAGATCCAACGGCTCAGATCCAACAATAAACCGGTGTAACGAGCAGAGCTCAGCAAGGTAAGCAGATCTTCACGATCTGGCAGTTGCTCTTGCATCTCTTTAAGCTCAGCGACTAAGAACTTACGCGCATCGAGTTTACGTAGTACGTGTCCTTTATCTTCCAGCAAGTCTTCGAAGTGATCATAGCTTTTCAGCCAGTCGAGCTCTTGCTCAAGCCATTTCAACTCTTGACGTAAAATAGCACTCGCGCGTCTTGGGACAATGCCACCGTAGATAGTGAAGGTTTGACGAATAAAACTCAGCGAGTGACTGATCTCATGCAGCGCTTCAATCGATTGGCGCTCGGTGAAGATCTGCTCGTGATAGTGCCAATGAGCGAGAGCATGCTCTAAAGATTGAATGAAACACGATTCAACGGTATCACTTTTGTCAGTATCAACTAAGGTCAAAGGAGTGACTTCATCTCCTTGATAACCTTGAGCAAGGCGGTAACCCTTAGCTGCTTTGCTTAGGTTACCCAAACGCATACCACCTTGTTCGCAGAATTGGCGAGACAATGTAAATAGTGCATCCGTCTGACCGGATTTAAGTTCCAATTCAACTTCGCAAATCGGTTCTTGCAGGTCGCCTGATTCAACAAAGCCTTGATCGAATGCGACCTCGACTTGGCTACCATCAGGCATACCAATCAACCACTGCTCACGCGTGAAGTTAGTAGAGAACAGAGGAGTCAGCTCAGCTTGCAGCGTTTCGATGTCTTTACCTGCTGGCCAGATATCCTCTGGGTGCAAGGCTAGCTTAGGTTCGTTGCTGTCGTGCTCTGCATTGTATTCAGGCCTTTGGTGCAGGCCAGCAACCACACGACCAGCAGTCTTTACGGTTTGTACAAATACGTCATCAAAGCGTCGAATGCGTAAGCCTGTATCGTGCTTACGTAGCCAGTTGTCAGCGGTGTCAAAGTAGATGTTACCTAGCTCACGACAACTGTGCTGAAGTACTTTAGTTTCAGCAATTTTATTGCGTAAAGTCTCTGAAAATTCAGGAGAAACAAAAAACTTCAGTTCTATCTCGGTTTCCATAGTTATACCTTTCTGTGAAGATAGGGACAGGATATTGCCAATTTGAAAAGTCGGCAAGTCAGAAATATCGCCCTTATGATGATCTAAAACAGTTTTAATGAGAGATTGATTAGGTTAACATGCGCGACTTTGTAGCCATCGCTTAACATTTCACCATGAATATGGTGTATGTTGTTTTAAGGTTATTATTTATTAGGTTGGATGACCATGCCAGTAAATACAATTATGGGGTTATTTGCAAAGTCCCCAATTAAACCTTTGCAGCGTCACGTAGTATGCGTGAACGAATGTTGTTCTCACCTAGTTAATTTCTTTGAAGTTTCTTCAAAAGGTGACTGGGAAAAAGCATCAGAAATTCGAGCTCAAATTTCTCACCTTGAGAAAGAAGCTGACGTACTAAAACGTGAAATTCGCCTTAAACTTCCTCGTGGTTTGTTTATGCCAGTTGATCGCACCGATATGTTGGAGCTATTAACGCAACAAGACAAACTCGCAAACCTAGCGAAAGACATTGCTGGCCGTGTATATGGTCGTCAACTTGTCATTCCTGCTCCAATGCAAGAAAACTTCATCGCTTACGTTAAACGTTGTCTAGATGCAGCGAACCAAGCACAAAACGTAATCAATGAATTAGACGAATTACTTGAAACTGGCTTTAAAGGCCGTGAAGTAACACTCGTTGCCGAAATGATTCATCAATTAGATGTAATTGAAGATGACACGGATGCGATGCAGATCGAACTACGCCAACAACTAATGGCAATTGAAGGCGATCTGAATCCAGTTGATATCATGTTCTTATACAAAATTCTTGAATGGGTTGGTGGTATTGCAGATCAAGCACAGCGTGTAGGCGCTCGTCTTGAAGTAATGCTTTCTCGATCTTAAATCATACGTTAACCATATAACGAAGAGCATTTTTTGAACAAACCACTTATGCGCTGAGTATTTCTCTCGCTGAGCGGTTTTTTGCGTCTAAATTTGTTCCGCTTGTTATCAAACAACTAGGTATTACGATGGATATCCTTGCTAACTACGGCACTGTCCTGATTATTGTTGCAGCAGCTTTCGGTTTCTTGATGGCTATTGGTATTGGTGCAAATGACGTTGCGAACGCAATGGGCACCTCAGTAGGCTCTAAAGCTCTAACCGTTAAACAAGCGATCATTATCGCAATGATCTTTGAATTCGCAGGTGCTTACCTTGCGGGCGGCGAAGTAACAGACACGATCCGTAAAGGTGTTATCGAAACATCTCTGTTTGCAGATCAACCTGACGTACTTGTGTACGGTATGATGTCTGCACTACTCGCTGCTGGTACATGGCTACTTCTAGCTTCATACATGGGCTGGCCAGTATCAACGACTCACTCAATCATCGGTGCAATCATCGGTTTTGCTTGTGTGTCTGTGGGTACTGAAGCTGTAGATTGGAACAGTGTCCAAGGCATTGTGGGAAGTTGGATTGTCACACCATTGATTTCCGGTATCTTCGCCTATCTCATATTTGTCAGTGCCCAGCGACTGATATTCGATACAGAAAACCCGCTATTCAATGCGAAGCGTTTTGTACCGGTATACATGTTCATTACTACAATGGTCATTGCACTTGTAACGATCAAGAAAGGTCTTAAGCACGTAGGCCTTCATCTAACCGGTACTGAAGCATGGTTATGGGCTGCAGGTGTTTCTGCTGTCGTCATGATTGGCGGTTACTTATACATTCAGAAGAAGTTTGCTAACCGCGAAGAAGACCACGGTTTTACTGGCGTAGAAGGTATCTTCAGCGTACTAATGGTTATCACAGCTTGTGCAATGGCATTCGCACACGGTTCAAACGATGTTGCCAACGCGATTGGTCCACTATCAGCGGTTGTTTCAACAGTTGAGCACATGGGCGAAATCTCAGGCAAGAGTACTATCGCATGGTGGATTCTTCCACTAGGTGGTATTGGTATCGTTGTTGGTCTTGCAACAATGGGTCATAAAGTAATGGCAACCGTTGGTACTGGTATTACAGAACTAACTCCTAGCCGTGGCTTTGCAGCTCAACTAGCGACCGCGTGTACGGTTGTACTTGCTTCTGGTACTGGCCTTCCGATTTCAACCACGCAAACATTAGTTGGTGCGGTATTAGGTGTAGGCTTTGCTCGTGGTATCGCAGCTCTAAACTTAGGCGTTGTGCGTAACATCGTAGCTTCTTGGATTGTGACGTTACCTGCAGGTGCTCTACTTGCTGTTGTATTCTTCTACGCAATTCAGGCTATGTTTACTATGTAATAGCCCTGACGCTAGTCAATATTAGCGTCAGAAAACGGTGAGCTTCAGTAAAGATATGTAAATACCATGTCATTATTGACTCAAACGCACAGAAAGGGAGGCTTTGCCTCCCTTCTTTGTTGCACCATATAAAAAAACTAAATATTATTTGCTCATTGAGGCTGACTCATACGCCTACCCAATTTGAATCGTTAAAGGATTTACTGTGAAAAAACTGATTAGCTTAGTTTTGTTCGCAATGCTTGCGGCTCCAGCTGCCTTTGCTCAAGACCGTTATATTGCTGACAAACTATTTACTTATATGCACTCTGGCCCAAACAATACTTTCCGTATCATAGGTAGTATTGATGCCGGTGAGAAAATCACCTACCTGCAAACGAACAAGAGCACGGGTTACACTCAGGTTCAAGATAACCGAGGACGCAAAGGTTGGGTTGAGAGTAAGTTCGTAAGCACGAAAGAAAGTATGGCACTGCGCATGCCTAAGCTAGAGAAAGAACTCTCTGAAGTAAAAGGCAAGCTGGCAAATGCTCGCCAAAGTGCTGATAGCGAAAAAGCAGGTCTCGCAAGCTCTCTAGACTCTCGTAACAAGCAGATTGCTGAACTAGAGCAGAACTACAGTGAGATTAGCCAACAGCTAACGAGCTCTCAAACAGAGAACCGTGAACTACGCGCTAAGCTAGATACTCAAAAAGATGACTTACTATTGAAGTACTTCATGTACGGTGGTGGTGTTGCTGGTATTGGTCTACTTCTTGGCCTTGTTCTGCCACACATCATGCCTCGTCGTAGAAAGTCACCAAACGGCTGGGCGTAAGCCTCGCATTTGCTAGTAGGTTCAGTATCGCTAGTAGGTTCAGTATCGAAGATCAAAAAGGAGCACCGAAGTGCTCCTTTTTATTTGTCTGGATTTATCATTCAAGTCACAGCGCTAATACCTATTACAGCGCTAACATCAATCACAGTAAGTAGTAATATCGATAGTACTAACCTTTCCACTCATACAAAGCTGGGATTTCTATTTTCTGCTGATTGAATTCAATGATTACCGATTGTGGTTTAATCTCAAGCAACTGAATACCCCGCTCGATCCATTCCCCTTGAGCAACTTCGTGTCCATTCACTTTTACCCAACGCTTAGTTTCGCTACTCGAGTACATGTGAGTTTGTAAGTCTAATTTAGGTAATACACCAGCCAATCTATTGCCATGTGTTTCTAAACCGATGACCTGAGAATCCATATCCCCCACAGGTCTAGAATCCATCGGTTCAGGTGAAACCGACGGCTCTCCCATCATTGATTCAAGCTTCAACGCTAAATCGGGTGACAACTCGGTGAGGTCTAACCCTTTCAGTAAATCACGGTCCGATTGCAGCGTGGCATTATCATTATTCGTTCCAGGTTTAACTGACGGTTCAATAGATAATGGCTCTAAATTCGTTGCTGCTTGATTACTATTATCTACATTTTCCATGATCGCTTTTGAGCCACTAGCGATATTACCGATGTCGGTGCCCATCTTTGCATGTATCTCTTGACGCGGTAGTGCTTTCAAAAACTGGCTTACCGGGGCCGAGCGAACAGAGAATAATGCTTCATCGTCTGCATTCACTGACACTGCATCCACACTGGCAATGCCAGCACCGGCAATTTGAGGCTCAAGGTCTGATTGAAGCTTTGATTCAGGCAGAACTCCGGAGGAAACGGGGCTAGCCGAGCCTTGCTGCTGTTGATTATACGACTGATAAGCCAGAACGCCGCCCACCAATAATGAAGGCACCAAGACAAGGATCAGTCCCATTGTTAACGATGAACCTCGTTTGTTGCTAATCCCTCTAACAGAGCTAGGCACGTGATGGTTTTGGTAACCTTTAAAGCTAGGTTTATGATTAGAAGACTGTTTAAGCTCGTGCATAATACGTGACATTAGCTTTCGCCTCCTTCTAATGACATCAACTTAGGCGAGTCGAGTTGAGCTAATCTCTGCAACCTTGCTAAGGTGCGCTTACCTGCGATGCCATCAACAGACATACCCTGCCAAGTTTGAAACGCTTCGATTTTCATTTTCAATTCATAGTCAAATACATCACTGCCCGATACGTCTTCACCCAAGACTTCTGAAAGCAATAGATCAAGTAAAGCAACCGCCTCACCTTGATAACCCTCTTTCAGGGTCTCTCTTAGCGGCTGTTTCCAAATCGCGACATAATCACCTTGCCAAATTTGCTTTAAGGTCCGCTTAGGCATCACCAATAGCTTTTCGTTGACTAGGAGCTCAACAGACTCCTCAGACGCGCCATAAAGTACAGCAAACACAGGTTCTTGACCTAATTCCAGATTAAGAACCACGGGAACTCCAAATTCAATCAAATATTCTAAATTGGCTTGATGTTGCTCACATACAAATACACTTTGTTGTTCACTCAAACATAGCCAATCACGAAGCGAAGATTCATACCCCCAAAGCGTGTATAGGTCCCTAATTGCAAGCGTTTGATTATTCCCTTGCTTTAAGTGATTCTGAACATCTTGTGGTAGTGCAAACTTCGAAGTCTTGAGATCTTGAACCGGTATAGATTTATCATCCAATATCGGTGCTTCAGCCACGAATGAGCGTTGAGTATTCGCCGCTACTTCCGTTTTCACTTCACTGGAAGTATCCGCAGGCATCCATGAACTAATATAGGTTGGGGCGAAGTTAAAGGTCGCGATTGCAAGGCCGACACTTAATGTGGCAATCCCCGCGTATTGGATTAATTTTGGAACTACATGAGTAGCACGAGTTTTCTCGACGTGATACACATCGGCCTGAAAGGACATGATCTGCTGACAAGCTCGGTTAACCGTTTCATTACTCGGTGATTTATCACCATCATGGAAAGCCAATTGCAGCGCTTTATCACACACCAAGTTAATGAGCCTCGGAATACCATGGGTATATTGGGCGATAAGCTTGATTGAACGATTCGAAAACAACATCTGCTCACCACCAGCCGTTTCCAAACGAAACGCGATGTACTTACCCGTTTCTTCGATATTAAGAGGTAATAAGTGATAGCGACCTGTAATCCGCTGCGCGAGTTGACGTAGCTGTGTTGTTTGTAAGTGTTGCTGCAATTCAGGTTGGCCAACCAACAGCACCTTTAATAGCTTACGACTATCGGTTTCTAAATTGGTCAGAAGGCGTAGCTGCTCCAACACATCAGCAGCAAGGTGTTGGGCCTCATCTATCACCAATAAGGTTTGAATGCCTTCAGCATGGCTATCAAGCAGGAAGTGATGAATTGCCTGACTCAGCTGTTTTAACGACGCTTGTTCAGGGTATTCGACCTCAAACTCATCGCAGATAGCTTCAAGTAAATCTGAATTGGAAAACGTAGGGTTGAGTATAAGGCCAGCTTGAGTCTGATGATCGAGTGATGACAACATCGCTTTGGCGACCGTTGTTTTTCCAGTACCCACTTCACCAGTAAGCATCGCAAAGCCCCCACCTTCGCCTAAACCGGCTTGTAGGTTCTGCATCGCTTCTTGATGGCGCTGACTTAAAAACAAATAGCGAGAATTTGGTACAATCGAAAATGGCATCTCAACGAAGCCAAAATATTCCTTATACATGTGCTGCCCTATAATTACGATTAATGGAAAGTACCATTGCTCGCAGTAAAGTCCAGCAGTGATAAAACATTTCGAGGTGATAAGTTGCAAATATACGATAGCCTACCAAAATACAATGGGCTACAGCGCTATCTAGTCGGTGGAGCGGTACGCGATAAGCTGCTCAATATTGATAGTTATGATAGAGATTGGGTCGTGGTAGGAAGTACCCCTCAGGAGATGGAAAGCCTTGGCTTTACTGCTGTCGGGAAAGATTTCCCCGTATTCTTACACCCAAAAACCAAAGAAGAGCACGCACTGGCTCGCACTGAGAAAAAATCCGGTTCGGGTTATACAGGTTTCGAATGTTACTTTGCACCAGATGTGAGTTTGGAAGAAGATCTCATGCGTCGAGATCTAACGATCAACGCCATCGCTCAAGATGACAAAGGCCAACTTTACGATCCTTACCATGGCCAGAAAGATCTCTCTGATCGTATTCTAAGGCACGTCTCGGATGCCTTTGTTGAAGATCCTCTTCGTGTGCTGCGTGTGGCTCGCTTCGCCGCCAAACTCCATCATCTCAACTTCACGGTTGCATCTGAAACCATGGTGATGATGAGTGAGATAGTGCAATCCGGTGAACTGGCACACCTCACTGCAGAGCGAGTTTGGCAAGAGTGGCATAAATCTCTTAGCACTCCCCACCCTGAAGTGTTCCTTTCTGTATTGAAAGAGTGTGGTGCATTGGCTGTTGTATTGCCTGAAATTGACGCTCTGTTTGGTGTACCTCAACCTGAAAAATGGCACCCTGAGATCGACACGGGCATCCACACTCTGATGGTGGCTCAACAAGCTGCGCTATCAAGTTCATCATTGCCAGTACGTTTTGCAGCTCAAGTGCATGACTTAGGTAAAGGTGTCACGCCAGAAAGCGAGTGGCCAAGCCACAAAATGCATTGCCATACAGGCTTAAAAATCATTAAGAAACTGTGTGAAAGAGTCAGAGTGCCCAATGAATTCAGAGACCTCGCGTTATTGGTGTGCGAGCAGCATTCTAATATCCATCGTGCTGGCGAGTTAAAGCCAACCACCTTTCTCAAGGTTCTCAACAAGTTCGATGTTTGGCGTAAGCCAGATAGACTCGACGATATACTGCTTTGCTGCCAAGCCGATCATGCAGGCCGAAAAGGATTAGAAGATCAGCCTTACCCTCAAAAAGCACGTTTTGAAGTGGCTTACCAAGCAGCGCTTCAAGTCGAAGTGAAATCGATTATTGCCGATGGTTTTCAAGGTAAAGATATTCGAGAAGAACAAGAAAAACGCAGAACGTTCGCAATTGAGAGCGCCCTATTAGAACTCGCAGATAATTAATCGCCAAAGCGCTGATTCTCCGGTATTAAAAAAACCGCTACTAGGCGGGTTTTTCCGTTTCAATCTGTAGGACGAAACATTTGCCTTCGTAAGTCGAGCGCTACTGCATCATCAAGAAAGCAAATAGACCAAAACCTAAAATCAGGCGGTAGATAACAAACGGCGTCATACCCATACGAGAGATAAGCTTCAAGAAGAAGTGAATACAGATATAAGCACTGATGAAAGAAACCACGATTCCCGTTAGCAAAGAACCAACATGGATTGGATCACCACTGGTCACTAACTTCAGGCCCAAATAACCACCAGCCAGAGTGATGATTGGGATAGACATCAAGAAAGAGAATCGAGCCGCCGCTTCACGTGTGAAACCAAGGTAAAGTGCTGCGGTAATCGTTGCGCCAGAACGAGACGTACCAGGGATGATAGCCATTGCTTGAGCAAGACCAATAAACAGCGCCTTTTTCCAACCCGCTTGGTATTCGTCATCACGCAGGCTTGAGTTCTTATCCACCCACCATAGCAACAGACCAAAAATAATGGTGGTCGTCGCTATCACCCATGCACTGCGCAAGTAAAGCTCAACAATATCTTTCATCAACAAACCAAAGATACACGCAGGAATCGTCGCGAGAATGATCATCCACGCGAGCTTAGCTTCTTTACTGCGATCACCTTTAAACACGGAACCAAAGAATGCGCTCAAAAGAGAGACCACTTCTTTGCGGAAATAGATAACAACGGCGGCCAAAGTACCTACATGGACAGCAACATCAAAAGCCAAGCCTTGATCTTCCCAACCCAAGACAGCAGAAGGAAGGATTAAATGTGCAGAGCTGGAAATAGGTAAAAACTCAGTAAAGCCTTGCACCAACGCCAACATAAACGCTTCAAAATAACTCATTACTTGCCTTCAAATTATAGTTTCATATCTACAACAGAGAGTGTGTCTAATTGCTGCATATTCTGCCATATTTCACTGACGGTTCTTCCATCTTGCGGGATCACTCTCGCAGGACAGAGATCATAAAGTGGTTGTGTTACAAAAGAATATTTATAGATATCACTGCGTGGTAATTCTGGCTCGCTCTCAGAAACCACCTCTCCAAACAGCACAATATCAAGATCGAGCTTTCGATCTTGAAGCTTATGGGCATCTTGAGGGCGACCCCATTTAAACTCAATTTCACGGAGGTGCTGTGAAAATTCAGTCAATGAGAGTGATGTATCGATCTCAACCACAAAGTTATAAAACGAGTGGCTTTTAAACCCCACAGGCTCACAGTGATAGATCTTAGAGCATTTAAGGTTAGTCCCTAATGATTGAAGCTCTGTCCATCCCACCCTTGCATGCTTGTCGCGGTCTATGTTCGTGCCAACACCAACATAGGCTATTGTCATGCTTGACCTCTTTCGATGATCACACCCACGGCTTTTGCTTGTGGTACTGCGCCAGGCTTCGCTAGACGAATTTTAATCCAAGGCACTGAGAACTGAGTCATAATCAATTCAGCGACTTCTTCTGCCACACGCTCAACCAATAGGAATCGGCCATTCGCAATGTGGTCAAGTACGGCAGTGCTGACTGTCGAGTAATCCAAAGCATCGACAACATCATCACTCTTACCTGCTGGGCGATTGTCATAAGCCATTTCAATATCAAGCACAAGTTTTTGTTTAATCTCTTGTTCCCAATCGTAAACACCGATCGTTGTAATTACTTCTAGCTGTTCAATGAAAACTTTATCCAGTGCCATGACTTGTCCTTTTAGAGGTCGGATACCCATACCGGGGAAAAAAACGTATTATTTGCGTAATTCCAGATATGATATCAATTACTCTTAGATTGAGCATTATTTTCCCATCGTTAGGCTTATAACTGTTTAAGGAAAAACATGACCCCATTGGCACTCATCATGATTATTGCTGCCTATTTACTAGGTTCAATCTCTAGTGCGGTCTTGATATGCCGAGTCTTAAGACTTCCTGACCCAAGAACTGTGGGGTCCAATAACCCCGGAACCACCAATGTGCTTCGCGTGGGTGGCAAAGGCGCCGCTGCGGCCGTCCTGCTTTGTGACATGCTTAAAGGCACCATTCCTGTTTGGCTTGGCTACTACCTCAAGATCGATCCCATCATTTTAGGTGTTGTGGCGATCGCAGCCTGCCTTGGTCATATGTACCCAATATTCTTCCACTTTAAAGGTGGTAAAGGCGTCGCAACCGCACTCGGAGCTATCGCCCCAATTGGATTCGATCTAACGGGCATGATCATGGCGACCTGGTTAGTTGTGGCATTTTTGTTTCGTTATTCTTCTTTAGCTGCACTGGTTACTGTGTTGCTCGCACCTTTCTACGCTTGGTTAGTCAAACCTCAATACACACTGCCTGTGGCCATGTTGTGTTGTTTGATCGTCCTACGTCACCATCAGAATATCCGCCGCCTACTCGATGGCAGCGAACCAAAACTCGGGCAAAAAAAATCGGCTTAAACTGTCATGTCTAAGCCGATCCATTTTTAAATTGAGATACGTTTAAACCAACGTAAATCTCTGTCGAGCAATACTATTCAATATCTAAAGCTTACAGCAGATGTTTATCTAAAAACGTCTTCAGCATTGTGTTCACAAACTCTGGTTGCTCTAGCGAACTAATATGACCAGCATCAGGAATCACCACTAACTCACTGCCCGTAATACAATCGTTCATTAGGTATGACTCAAGTGCCGGACGTGGTTTGTCTTCTTGCCCTACAGCGATCAAAACCGGCAGTGCAAAGCTCTCTACTGCTTCAATCATATCGCGACGTCCAAAGACCATTCGACCGATTCGAGCCACTTCTTCAGCGTTCTCACCCTTAAGAGCCGATAATTTCTGAGTAAAGCCTTCCACTAAAGTTGGCGTGTTTGTTTGAGCATCATTTGCAAAGAACAATGGAACAACCGCTTCAACAATCGGTTGAGGAACCATCTTGGTTTGAGTAATGGTGTCTAACATGCTGAAGTATTTAGCATGAGCAACTTCTGGTTCTAAACCAACAAACGTATCCATTAGAACTAAAGATTTAATACGTGCAGGTGCAAGTTCCGCTAACTCGGTTCCCCACATACCGCCAACCGATAAACCTACTACGGAAAATTCTTCGATTTCTAAATGATCAAGTAGATCCAAAATGTGTTGAGCGTAATCTTTTAAGTTGCGCATCGAGCTCGGCGCGGCTTGTGATTCACCATGAGACCAAAGCTCTGGAACAATACAGCGATACTGAGTTTTTAATGCATCGATCTGCGGCTTCCACATTGCACTGTCCCAAAGGTAGCTGTGGCCTAATACAACAACAGGGCCTTGACCTTCATCTAGGTACGCCATCGATTGATTGTCTACTGTGAACTTGTTCATTTTCTTCCCTAATCTCTATCAGCAATTATTTATCGACATACAGTCGGTAAGCTAGGATATAAAAACGGCCGCACTCAGCGACCGTTTATCGAAATACTATGGTTTATTTGGCGATTGGTTATGATTAAACAATCGGCTCTAGCTGGTCAATTGGCCAACGCGGTGTGGCATGGACAGATAAATCAGCCGTTTCACCATTCTTCAGGCGCTGCATGCCCGCATAAGCGATCATCGCACCGTTATCTGTACAGAACTCAGTGCGTGGGTAGTACACCTCTCCACCGATTTTCTTGGCTAATGCTTCAAGCTCAACTCGTAGTTGTTTGTTGGCACTCACACCGCCAGCAATCACGATACGTTTCATACCCGTCTCTACCAACGCACGCTTACACTTGATTACCAAGGTCGCACAAACCGCTTCTTGGAACGCATAAGCGATGTCAGCACGAGTTTGGTCATCATTGTCATTAGCACGAATGGTATTTGCCGCGAACGTTTTCAAGCCCGAAAAGCTCATATCTAGACCCGGACGATCGGTCATTGGACGTGGGAACTTAAAACGACCTGGCGTGCCTTTTTCTGCGAGTCGAGATAGCAGTGGACCACCTGGGTAATCTAAGCCCATTAGCTTCGCGGTTTTATCAAACGCTTCACCCGCCGCATCATCAATCGATTCACCAAGAATTCGGTATTCACCAATGCCTTTCACTTCTACCATCATGGTATGACCGCCAGACACCAGCAGAGCAACAAATGGGAATGGTGGAGGATTATCTTCTAGCATTGGCGCAAGAAGGTGACCTTCCATATGGTGCACTGGCACAGCAGGCACGCCCCACGCATAGGCAATACTGCGACCAATCGTTGCGCCCACAAGCAATGCACCAACCAAACCAGGGCCAGCCGTGTAAGCCACGCCATCAATATCTTTCGACGTTAGGTTCGCTTCTGCCAATGCCGCTTTAATCAGTGGAATGGTTTTTTTTACGTGGTCACGCGACGCTAGCTCAGGTACCACACCACCGTAATCGGCGTGCAGCTTTACTTGGCTGTATAACTGATGAGAAAGCAGCCCTTGCTCATCATCATAAATTGCGATTCCTGTTTCATCACAAGAGGTTTCAATACCAATAATGCGCATAATTTTCTCGGCACGCTTTCGTCTAAAATGGGAAATTAGCGCAATATTACCCTGCCTAAGCTCTTCAAACAAATATTGTACAGACTATAATCGACAAAGTGCTTTACAAAGCCACTGTGATCGGATTAAAATTCCGCACCATTTTTGATCAAGCTGGTTAATGACCAAACGCGAATAGAGAGTTAGCTCGATGGGTAACTTCTCTGATTTGGTACTGAATAACCAGCGATAATGAATAACCCCTGAGGTGAAAGGCATATGCCAATAGTTAAAGTACGTGAAAACGAACCGTTCGACGTTGCACTACGTCGTTTCAAGCGCTCTTGTGAAAAAGCAGGTATCCTTTCTGAAGTGCGTCGTCGTGAGCATTACGAAAAGCCAACTACAGTTCGCAAACGCGCTAAAGCAGCAGCTCAAAAGCGTCACGCTAAAAAGCTAGCTCGCGAAAACGCACGTCGCGTTCGTCTGTACTAATAACTTAATCCATAAGGACTGAGTTATGGCTCTTATTGAACAACTCAAAGAAGAGCAAAAATTAGCGATGAAAGCCAAGGACAAACCGCGCCTTGGCACTATCCGCTTAGCTCTTTCAGCAATTAAGCAACGTGAAGTTGACGAACGGATCACTCTGAACGACGACGACATTATTGCTATATTAGTTAAAATGGTTAAGCAACGTCGCGATTCTGTTGCTCAATATGAATCGGCAAATCGTCAAGATCTTGCTGACGTGGAAAAAGCAGAAATTACGGTACTTGAAGGCTTTATGCCTCAGCCGCTAACTGAAGAAGAAGTTATTGCACTACTTGATAGCGCAATTGCAGAAGCTCAACCTGCGGGCATGCAAGACATGGGTAAAGTAATGGCTATCTTGAAACCACAAATTCAAGGGCGTGCAGATATGGGTAAAGTTAGTGGTTTAGTTCGTTCTAAACTCGCTTAATCCCAAATCAAATTGCAACAAGCCGTGCAATCCTTCGGAATGCACGGCTTGTTTGTATCTGTAACCTATTCAAACTATTATTATCCACACTCTCAGTTAGTGCATTTTTCTAAGGTTTTATGGCAGGACACATCCCGCGTAGTTTCATCGATGATCTCCTAGCGCGTCTCGACATTGTCGATATTGTGGACGCACGCGTGAAACTTAAGAAAAAAGGCAAAAACTATGGTGCTTGTTGCCCATTTCACAACGAAAAGACCCCTTCTTTCAGCGTAAGCCAAGAAAAACAGTTTTATCACTGCTTTGGTTGTGGCGTACACGGCAATGCTATCGACTTCATTATGGAGTTCGAACGTCTCGATTTTGTTGAAGCGATTGAAGAGCTGGCCTCATTTTTAGGACTTGATGTTCCTAGAGAACAGCGCAGCGGTGAAATATCCACGGCGCCAAGAGCCAACAGCGAACAAAAACGTAACCTCTACGATTTGATGGGCGGCATCAGTAATTTTTACCGCTCTCAGCTGAAAATCTCAGCGAACAAACCTGCGATTGATTATCTAAAAAATCGCGGTCTTTCTGGTGAAATCGTACAGAAATTTGGCATTGGCTACGTCGCTGATGAATGGGACTTGGTTCGTAAGAACTTTGGCCAACAAAAAGAAGCCCAAGACATGCTCGTTACTGGCGGCATGTTGATAGAAAACGATAAAGGCAACCGATACGATCGATTCCGTGGACGCGTGATGTTCCCGATTCGTGACCGTCGAGGACGAGTGATCGGGTTTGGTGGTCGTGTTTTAGAAGACGGCACGCCAAAGTATCTAAACTCGCCAGAAACGCCGATCTTCCATAAAGGTAAAGAGCTTTACGGCCTTTATGAAGTGTTGCAAGCATACCGTGAACCGCCTCAAGTACTTGTGGTTGAAGGTTATATGGATGTTGTCGCACTAGCGCAATACGGTGTCGATTACTCAGTGGCATCACTGGGCACCTCAACCACCGGTGATCACGTTCAAATGTTGTTCCGCCAGACCAATACTGTGGTTTGTTGTTACGATGGTGATAGAGCAGGTAAAGAGGCCGCGTGGCGCGCACTAGAAAATGCGCTTGAATACCTAAAAACAGGTAACACACTCAAGTTTCTGTTCTTGCCAGACGGTGAAGACCCAGACAGCTATATTAGAGAACACGGTCAGGCTGCTTTCGAACAGCTCGTCCACAATGCGACGCCGCTTTCGACCTATTTGTTCGATAACCTGATAGAAATACACAAGCTGAATTTAGGAACAACAGAAGGAAAATCGGCACTGCGTGCACACGCGAGCGCCTTGATTAGTAAAATTCCTGACAGTTACTTCCAAGAACTGCTCGAAAAATTGCTCGATGAGCGAACTGGATTTGATAACCAATTGAGGCGTGCTCGCGTTCACACAAAGAACCCGACACCTCAACCGCATAAAGAGCTCAAGCGCACTCCAATGCGTGAAGTTATCGCTTTGCTTATCCAAAATCCGAGCTATGCTGATATGGTACCGGATTTATCAAGTGTCAAAGGCTTACAGCTGCCTGGACTAAGTTTATTCGTCGAAGTACTTGATATCTGCCGAGTGAACCCCCATATCAGCACAGGCCAATTATTAGAACATTGGCGAGAGAACAAACATGAGGCACTTCTGTCTCGTCTCGCGAGCTGGGAAATCCCCCTCGACGAAGACAATCAAGAAGACATATTTTTAGACTCATTGGACAATATCCTTGCCCAGTGCGTTGAAAAACAAATTGAAAACCTGCAGGCCAAAGCAAGAAGTGTCGGTTTATCAGCCGAAGAAAAAAGGGAGCTACTAGCTTTAATGCTAGATCTAAAAGCGTAACCCTGTTTGATTAGTCAGCATTTAATAAATTTGTTAACATAATTGGTTTGCATTTGAGAATGCAACGTCCTTCACCAGACCTGAAGTTGGATATCATCTATGGATCAAAATCCGCAGTCACAGCTAAAATTACTTGTTATTAAAGGCAAGGAACAAGGCTATCTGACCTACGCCGAAGTAAACGACCACCTACCTGCAGAAATCGTGGATTCTGAACAGGTAGAAGACATCATTCAAATGATCAATGACATGGGTATCAAGGTAGTAGAAACTGCACCTGACGCTGATGATCTAGCTCTTAATGATGACGATGCCAATATAGATGAAGATGCAGCTGAAGCTGCTGCTGCTGCGCTTTCAAGCGTAGAAAGCGAGATTGGCCGTACTACTGACCCAGTTCGTATGTACATGCGTGAAATGGGTACAGTTGAACTACTGACTCGTGAAGGCGAAATCGACATTGCGAAACGTATTGAAGATGGTATCAATACCGTTCAATTATCTGTCGCTGAGTACCCAGGCACGATTCCATACATCTTGGAACAGTTTGACCGCGTACTCGCTGAAGAGATTCGCTTAACAGATCTAATCAATGGCTTTGTTGACCCAGACGACGATGGTACAGCTGCGCCAACGGCGACTCACATCGGTTCAGAGCTCGCTAAAACTGATCTAGAAGACGAAGACAAAGAAGAAGCAGAAGACGACGAGGAAGAAGAAGAGGAAGATACAGGTATTGATCCTGAGCTTGCTCTTGAGAAATTCACAGCGCTTCGCACTAGCTACCAAAACCGTCAACTAGCAATCAATGAATACGGCCACGAAAGCCCGAAAGCAACGCTTGCAACAACAATGATGCAAGACGTATTCAAAGAATTCCGTCTGACGCCAAAACAGTTTGATTACCTAGTAAACGAACTGCGTACTTCGATGGATCGCGTACGTACTCAAGAACGCCTAATCATGCGTCAAACGGTTGAGTACGGCAAAATGCCGAAGAAATCTTTCATTGCTCTATTTACTGGCAATGAATCTAGCGAAGCATGGTTGGACGAAGTTCTTGCTTCAGACAAGCCATACGCAGAAAAGATCAAACGTAACGAACACGACATCCGTCGCTCTATCCAAAAGCTGGATATCATCGAACGTGAAACGTCTCTTACTGTTCAAAGCATCAAAGATATCAGCCGTCGTATGTCTATCGGTGAAGCGAAAGCTCGTCGTGCGAAGAAAGAGATGGTTGAAGCGAACTTACGTCTAGTAATCTCGATTGCTAAGAAGTACACGAACCGTGGTCTACAATTCCTGGATCTAATCCAAGAAGGTAACATCGGTCTGATGAAAGCGGTAGATAAGTTTGAATACCGTCGTGGTTACAAGTTCTCTACTTACGCTACGTGGTGGATCCGTCAAGCAATCACTCGTTCGATTGCCGACCAAGCTCGTACTATCCGTATTCCGGTTCACATGATCGAAACGATCAACAAACTAAACCGTATCTCTCGTCAAATGCTACAAGAGATGGGTCGTGAACCGCTTCCGGAAGAGTTGGCTGAGCGCATGCAAATGCCTGAAGACAAGATCCGTAAAGTACTGAAAATTGCTAAAGAGCCTATCTCAATGGAGACACCAATCGGTGACGACGAAGATTCGCATCTAGGTGATTTCATCGAGGATACAACGCTAGAATTGCCTTTAGACTCTGCAACGGCAACAAGCCTACGCGGCGCAACTAAAGACGTTCTTGCAGGCCTAACGCCTCGTGAAGCAAAAGTACTGCGTATGCGTTTCGGTATCGACATGAACACTGACCACACTCTTGAAGAGGTTGGTAAGCAGTTCGACGTAACTCGTGAACGTATCCGTCAGATCGAAGCAAAAGCACTGCGTAAACTTCGTCACCCAAGCCGCTCAGAAACTCTGCGTAGCTTCCTAGACGAGTAATTACACGCTTTAGTGTGGTTAGCTTTTAAGCATAAAATAAAAAAGGTGAGCGTTGGCTCACCTTTTTTGTGCCTACGTGATTTAAGTGGCTAAGATGTAAGCGGAATTGCCCCTCATAGTGTCTAGACACCATTGATTGGTTCCCCTATAATCTATGCCCTACGGCCCCTTAGCTCAGTGGTTAGAGCGCACGACTCATAATCGTTCGGTCCCCAGTTCAAATCTGGGAGGGGCCACCAAATTCTGATAAGGCTCATGAAGAAATTCATGGGCCTTTATCTTTTCTAGTCCTTTCCATATCCGCTCTTCGATTACTTCCTGTAAGTACGCTTCCATTAGCACCACTGAAACTCCCCAGCCAATCACCATAGAGCCCGCAACTCCATCTCAGGCTGATACCTACCATCAGTAACCTCTCTTATCTGTACGACACGATTCTGCGCTAAATACATACCACTCAACACCAGAACAGAACCCCAGAAAAATTTCCCGACTAAACCAACAAAAATATAACCAACATTCCGTTCCATTGGATTCAGTAATTTATATAGATATAAATGAGATACCTAAATGGAGTTCTAGCTGAGATCAGTCAGGAGACTCAGCACCGAAGATTAGAACCAGATGACTGTTGAACAATGATGACCAATTACCCTCAGTGGTAATTGGTCTGATATCTATTAAGTGATTTAGGTTAGTAGTCAGCAGCAGTGAATCTCAGAGCTAGAAACGAAGGCTAATCACAGGACTGGTATTCATACTGAAATCGGTAATCTCAACGCTAGGAGTGGTTCTAGGGCGAATCTCGTATGCGTTAGGGTTAGAAGTTGGGGTAGTCGAATGGGTTGGTGGAATCAGATGGAAACCTAGAGTGGGTATCCGTCGTCGACGACGACGGCAATAGACCTAAAATCAGGGTGAAAGACCGGACTAGGACCGGACCGACGACGCCGCCAACAAAACCTAGGGAAAGTAATTACTGAAGAAATCAGGTAGAACAAGGGCTAGAGAGAGATTACAGGGCCAGTCTAGAGAGACCGACCCAGCGACTTAGGATTTTAGATTGGGAAGATTGTGATGTTCATATAGAATCTTACATTCTTAATATCCTTATAGGTGTTTGTAAACATGAGTTCTATTTCTTCAGAGACAATTAGTCAGTGTACCGAAGATGTAATTTCATCTATCCAACAGTCATTAGATAATCGCAGAAGTTTTCAATTACACAATACCAGTGGTGCTAACTCAATCTTAAATGAAAGGGCTGTTGCTTATCTTGGTTCCCGGATTATGATTCATACTCACCTAACAAATGCTCCATTTACAAAATTACATTTCGAGAATGGTTTAGAAGAAGCCATAAATCTAGCTTCAGGCGCTAATGAAGAAAGTGCACAATTAGCCGCTGTAGGAAATCCTGGACATGATATAACAATTAATAGTGAACGATACTCTCTCAAGACTCAAGCAGGTAAATCTACGAACTTTAATTCGATACATATCAGTAAATGGATGGAGTTAGGGAGTAACCCCAACTGGGGAGAGAATGAGAGTGTTCTTCTTGAGTTGAGAGATGAGTTTTTATCTCACTTACAAGGGTATGAGAGAATACTTGTCTTGAGGTATCTACCTGGTAATAAGGCAAATAGTCAATATAACCATTACTACGAACTTATAGAAATTCCAAAATCTCTACTTCTTTTGTGCCAAGAAGGGGAGCTTGAAATGAAGTTCAGTAGTCGCCAGAACCCAAAACCTGGTTACTGTTATGTAGTGGAAAATGAAACAAAGTTGTTCTCACTATATTTTGATGGCGGTGGTGAGAGAAAGCTACAAATCAAAAATATAACGAAGGCACGTTGCACCCTCCATGCAACATGGGAATTTGATGCATAAATAAATCAAAGAAACACACAAAAAAAAGGAGCTCTGCTCCTTTTTAGATTCCCAAATCAATCTGAGTATCGACCCCTTGAAGTCTCTCCTCAGCAATTTTTGCGTATTCTGGGTTTAGCTCAATACCATAGTATGAACGGCCCAGTTCACGACTGACAATTCCAGTTGTTCCAGAGCCAAAAAACGGGTCTAAAACTACATCTCCTTCCCTGCTGCCAGCTTTTACACAAATCTCAACTAACTCTGGTGGGTAAACAGCAAAGTGAGCACCTTTGAACGGCTTGGTTTTAACCTCCCAAACAGTACGTCGGTTTCTCATTTTTTTACCATCAGCTGTAGGCTCTTTAACCGATTCATGATCGTAGTAATACTTCTCACTTTTCGATAGTAAAAACACATATTCATGGGAGCGAGTCGGACGGTCTTTCACAGATTCAGGCTGACAATTTGGTTTGTACCAAATATTATCAGATCTCAAGTACCAACCGTCATCTTGAAGCGCTAAAGCTAATCTCCATGGAAGACCGATTAAGTCTTTCGGTTTTAAACCTTCTGGTGTCGGAGCCCGATAACTCATACCTCTTGATGGATTTTTCTTGTCCTTATCTCGCCAAGTTCTTCCACCGCTAGTGAAAGAGTCACCGATGTTCAACCAAAGAAGTCCATCATCCTTTAAAGTTCTTCTCACCTCTCTAAATATTTCAACTAGATCGTCAATGAATTCATGGATGGTTTCTTCCGCTCCAATTTGACCATGAATGTTGTAGTCACGAAGTCCCCAATACGGGGGAGAAGTAACGCACATTTGAAATGTTTTGTCTGGGATCTTAGAGAGGGCCTTTCTTGAGTCCGCAATAATCAATCTATCCCTGTATTCATCATAAATCTCATGTGATTGATTTACCAACGTATCTACTTTTTTTCTCATGAAAAAACTCTTAACCAAAATTTCTCTATACAGGGTGGGCGCAAAGTATATCACAAAGAGACCACCTACGAAGGGCTAGAAAAGCTAGGGGTAGACTTCTATGGTATAGACATTCCCTCTACCAACTCAGAAACATTAGCACTTACCTCTCTCAACCTACTCGAAGCCAAATGAGCATACCTAGTCGAAGTTTGAGGGCTCTGATGCCCCAATAAATGCTGAACATCATAGAGCGTCGCATTTCCACTATTTATAAGGATCGAAGCGAAAGAGTGCCTGAGGTCGTGTATACGGAAGTCATCATAGATCCACGCTGCTTTCTTGATTCGAGCGAATGCCTTCTTCGGATGTGCGATAGGTCTACCGGGTGCATCTCCGGCAAATATATAGGGGTTCTTACGTATCTGAAATCGTCGCTGGTCATGTATTACCTCCTTAGCTAAATTATTGAGTAAAACCGTCCTTGATAACCCCGATTTTGTGTGGGGAAGAAATAGGCTCCAATTGCCGTCGTCGTCGACGGTAAGACAGTCCCACTTAGAGTTAGTAATTTCACCAATTCTCATTCCGGTAAGCAGGGCGAATTTTAAGGCGTTGCCTTGGGTGCGATTGGGCTCCTCGTTACATGCCTTGATGAAGGATGAAACCTCTTTGCGGTTCAGGAATCTGTTTCTTAAATTATTCTCCTTAAGCTTCCTTATATACTGCCCAGGATTGCTATCTACATAGCCCCATTCTTTTGCGAGCCTATACATTCGTAAAATGAGCGACCGAAGACGATTTACAGTGGAAGGCTTCCTTGTTTCTAGAACTCCATCGAGTAGCTTTTGAATGTCTTGTTGATTGATATCGGTGATGCTTTTCTTACCCCATTTGGGGTAGAAATGAAGCTTTAAGTTACCGACATCATTCTTAGCGGTGAGTTTGTTCATTCGGGCGTAGGGTAAGTAGTGTTCTTCCGCAAATTCTTGAAACGTGATTACATTAGATTTCTCATCCCTCATAGCCTTGGGGTCATTACCTAGAGCTATCTCTCGCTTGTGGTCATTGGCTATCTGTCTAGCAGTGTTGATATCTAGCGCTGGATATTCACCAATTTGTAACGATTTCTTTTTCCCGAAATAGGTGTATCTGAATAAGAAGCGCTTCCTCCCTTGTCTGTTGATAATCATTTTTAAGCCACTACAGAGCTCATCCGTATACTCAGTTTCTTTACTTCGACTTGTCGACGGCGTCGGCGGTAATGAATCAAGTTGGCGCTTATTGAATTTGAATTTACGTGATTGCATTGGATACCTCCTTACTCATCAGAGGTTGAGAAATGCTGCTGCAATTCAGTACGGAGTGTCTTAGGCATCAGTAGGTAGAGGCCCTTACCACTGTCCTCGACAATGCTTAGGGATATAGAAGCTCCGTAATCTAGATCATCTTCGGATTCGGCATAGGTTAGAGCTCGTTTCAGCAGTGCGATATCGTCGTCGACGACAGTGTTTAGCTCATTAATTGAGGTGAGGAACCAGAGTTCACATTGCAGTTCATCCCATGTCTGTTGAGTTTCTGTTTCATCGTGGAATGGTTCGGTGAGTATGGCTTTGACTTGTTCTTGTAGGGTTGTAGTGATTGGAAGGGTCGAGATTTGTTGAATGTTGGTTATTTTGAGCATAATTAACTCCATGTTATTGATAACATGGAGTTAATATATAAATGATAGCTTATTTAAATCGGGCGGAGTTTAAAAAAGTCTTGATGTTTTCCAGCAATCTGAGCCACTAATCGAGACAACATGAGAGTACATTATAGCGTCTAGCTTCGCTATAAAGTCATCTATGATTAGTAGTTGTTTTCTTGTGTCCTCTGCTGTTATATCTGGTGTTGGATGTTCATGTGCAATCATTGTTCTTATATCTGAAAAGGATTCTAGGTTTTTTTTATAGTCCTTTTTCCCTTTGATTTGCATCGACTTAAAAATATCATTAATACCAAACCTTTTAAATAAAGCTACTAGGTTCTTTTTTGATGGGTATTTTCTATCTCGAACCATACCAGATTGACAAATAACGTCTTTAGCTAAAGAATCTTTATTAAAGACATCATGCAAACCATGGGTTGATGCCAAGCTTGATATCAACTTAGACTCATCACCAAATGCAATAAAATGTTGAAACGAATTTTTTTGTTTCTTTCCTGCAGCCCAAAGAATTAATGGTTCAGGAGCATATCTAATCGTTTTATAATTAGCATGAAGCTTATGAATCCAATCTTCAAGCAAGGCTTTAACATATTCTTCTAACGCAGCAGATGTTTGAAATATAGCATTCCTATATACACACTGCTGTATATCGTGTGGGATATTACTTTTCTTAAGGGCAGAGTAACTAACTTGCTTTTTCAGTGCTGATATCGTGACCTGAAACTCTTGCCTAGCAATACTTTTCATGTAGGGCACTTACATCAACTCCTTCTTGAGAAACTTAGTCATTTCACTAATTCTATATCGCACAAGCCCTGTAGCACTAGTTCCGGCTGTGATAGATGTGTAGAACTTTTCTTTTTGAGTCAACGCTTGGAACTTTTTCAAGAACTCTATCTTATCCACTTTCTCTACTGATTTTTTTGTAAGCGATAACTGAGTAAACGCAACCATTACGGCATCGAACAACGCAGAATTGATACTCTTTGATACAGGGTTAAGTTGGTCATCTAGAACTTTAAATGATTTCCCTTCATATAAATAATTGATTGCTTCAACAGAGTTTAAGAACCCACTTTTCCATTGTAGAGCCTGGTTTTCTTCGATGTTATGATGTTCAGAGCAAAATTCATTAAGGAACGATTTTAAAGGTTTTTTGTATTTATCTAGATTATAAGTAAGTGCTAGATACCTTAACACTAACTCTGTGCCTTTCATTCTGTTATCGTATTGACGACCTGTTAATTTTTTCCATATTTTCTCTTGAGATAAATCGTCAATAAATTTCATCAGTGGACCATGATAAACACCGTGGCGAACTTCTTGAGGGTTTAGTTGAACAGCACCTGTGTTAATCCTTTCAAACACATCGAATTTTATTTGAGGATGAGTCTCTTTCAATATGGTTATGCATCGCAATGTTCTATTCTGTATATGCCTTCTAAACCTAGGATCTAAGTCTGAAAATTTATTACCTTCTAACTCTGGATACGCTGACAATCCTTGCAACTCAAATTCATCTTCAGTAAATAACTTTATTGATGTTAACCTTTGGTTTCCATCAATAACAGATAGTGTCTCATCAGGTTCTTGATTTAAATATATAACTGGTATTGGACATTGAATTATTAATGACTCTATTAGTCTTGATGCCTGCCCTCGATTCCAAACATAATTCCTCTGAAACGTTGGGACGAAAATTGATCCGTCCTTTAAGTGGTTCACAAGAGTAGCGATTGAAAAGTCATAAGTTTCAGTATGTAAACGCCTTTTCTCTGGCGGGATATCAACAACTTCACGTTCCTCATTAGTCGACTCAATAGGAAATAATTTATCAGCTAATGACTTGCCTGCTTTTTTCATGGGATACCTATACTAGACTCTAAAAAGAAGATTCTACTGTGTTTTAAGAAGAGCTGAATGTAGTCTACGACATATGCAACATATTAAGAATGTAAGATTCTATATGAACATCACAATCTTCCCAATCTAAAATCCTAAGTCGCTGGGTCGGTCTCTCTAGACTGGCCCTGTAATCTCTCTCTAGCCCTTGCTCTACCTGACTTCTTCAGTAATTACTTTCCCTAGGTTTCGTTGACGGCGTCGTCGGTCCGGTCCTAGTCCGGTCTTTCACCTTGATTTTAGGTCTATTGCCGTCGTCGTCGACGGGATTCCCACGCTAGATTTCCATCTAATTCCACCAGTCCATTCCCTCAACCCAAGTTCTCGCCCTAACGCATAGCAGATTCGCCCTAGAACCACTCCTAGCCTTGAGATTACCGATTCCAGTATGAATACCAGTCCAGTGATTAGCATTCGTTTCTTGCTCTGTGGTTCACTGCTGCTGCTGACGACTAACCTAAATCACTTAAGAGATATCAGACCGATTACCACTGAGGGTAATCGGTCATCATTGTTCAACAGTCATCTGGTTCTAATCTTCGGTGCTAAGTCTCCTGACTGATCTCAGCTAGAACTCCATTTAGGTATCTCATCTATATCTATATAAATTACTGAACCTAATGGAACGGAATGTTGGTTATATTTTTGTTGGCTTAGTCGGGAAGTTTTTCTGGGGTTCTACTCTGGTGTTGAGTGGTATGTATCTAGCGAAGAATCGTGTCGTACAGATGAGAAAGATTACTGATGGCCGATATCAGCCTGAGATAAGTTTACGGGTTCTGCGGTGATTAGATGGAGTGTTTCAGTGGTGCTAATGGAATGGTGCTTACAGGAAGTAATCGAAGACCGGATATGGAAAGGACTAGAAAAGATAAAGGCCCATGAATTTCTTCATGAGCCTT